>JAGTRH010000043.1 GCA_018396795.1 Candidatus Bathyarchaeota archaeon | reverse complement strand
GCACTATCAACTGCAATAACCCACCCAAAACTAATGAAAAAACTAACTAGAAAAAAGATAATTTTTGGATACAGAAATGAAGGCCTCATCCACCTTCAAAAAACCAGCCTAGAGGAACTGGTGGAACTCATCTCCACACTAGGAATCCTGCTCCAAACAAAGACATACCTATTCTGGAGACAAGAAACAACTAATTAAATGATTTCAGTTCTTGCTTCAATAGCTTATCGCTCTGCAACCCATGAGGAGGCCTCCCCGGCAAGACCGCTCAGCGAAATCGTTTCAGTTCTTGATTAAATAGCTTAGGGTCGGATATGAGGTCAGAGACGGCGAGCTAGCCTTCACCATGCAAAGTGTGTTTTGAGAGAAAACCTTCCAAGGGAGCCACGAAAAACCCAACTGACAGAATTCTGCTACCCACAAAATTCAAAGGAATCGCAAAGATAGCTAGGGTTTACATAAAAATTTATATATAATATCATCTTATTAAAAAAGATGAGCGAAATTCATCTTGGAACGGTTTGTGCTAAACCAGGAGAGAAGGTAAGGGGCTTCTTGAAAGTTGGAGAAACTCCCTATGGCACTCCTATAGAGCTTCCATTAATTGTAATAAATGGAATTGAGGCCGGGAAAAGACTTTGGGTTCAGTCTGCGATTCACCCCGTTGAATGGACCGGCACTATGGCTTTAATAAGAATAATTAATAATTTGGAACCTAAAAAGATGAAAGGGACATTAATAGCCATACCTACATTAAACATAACTGGATTTGGATTATTAGGAAGAGGCAGTGTATATGATCCCATAGATATGAATAGAGTATGGCCAGGTAAGCTAGATGGAAGTTTTACAGAACAAATGGTAGCTATTCTCTTTGAGCAGATAACTAAAGTTGCCGACTACCTTATCGACTTTCATTGTGCGGGACACCCAAAAACAAAATGGGTCCTTCATTTTAAAGGGGATACCGAAGCTGCAAAAGAGAGTAGAAAATTTGCAGACGCTTTTGGGTGGGAGATAGTTGTTGAATCAGAGTGTCCTAGGTTGGCGGGTGCCGTATACACTCAAGCAATGAAGAAGGGCATCCCTTCAATTATTATCGAAGCAGGACAGGGAATGAGTTTTAGTGGATCGGGAGTCACTGAAGAAGCCGTAAATTGGTCATACGAGGGCATTCTCAATGCTCTTAAATATCTCAAAATAATAGAAGGTACGCCTAAAAAACCTGAGTGGTATGTACATTGTGATGACTTTTGCTGGAGTGAGGCAGAACCACTACCGCAAGTTAGAACGGCGAGAGGAGGCATAGTTTGGGCGCTAAAGGAACCAGGTGACCGCGTATCCAAGGATGAGGTAATAGCAGTGGTTTATAATGTTTGGGGAGAGATCGTGGAGAAAGTTAAATCTCCAGTTAACGGGATAATCCTCACAATAAATTCTAGACCAGCTGTAAATGGTTTTCCTGTGGCTCAAATAGGAATAATCTCTTAATATAACCTCTTCTCTTTTTTGGGATTTTTATGAGAAAACTTTTTATATTTAATTAATCATAAACACTTGATGTTTCAAGTTGGAACTATTTCTGCTTTCCCTGGGGAGAGAGTTAAAGGATTTTTAAAGGTGGCTGAGCTTAGCGACGGTTCTGTAATTAATGTTCCGTTGATCGTGGTGAATGGAATTCAAGATGGCCCAATTATCTGGATTCAATGTGCTATACATGGAAATGAAGTGGAGGGCTCTTACGCCCTTATCAAGACAATTAAAGAGATCGATCCTAAAAAACTTAGAGGAATACTTATTGGAATTCCAGTTTTGAATGTTACAGCTTTCTGGTCAGGTGTAAGAATTCCGATATTTGATAATAAAGATCTGAACAGAATTATGCCGGGAAAACAAGATGGAAGTTTTGCAGAACAATATGCTTATGTGATATATAAAACGGTTAAAGAAAAGGTAAAATATTTTATTGATGTTCACTCTGCTGGAAGGGTTGATTGGGCGCTTTATAACGAAGATGTGAGTGTTGCTGAAGAATCCAAGGAGCTTGCGAAAAGCTCCGGCTTCGATGTAATAGTTTCAAATGGTCATGGAGGGGAATTAAATGGTGCATTGTTTAGAGTTCTTGCAAAAGAGGGAATACCTTCCATCATCCTTGAATCAAAAAACATAGATAAACTTCACAATGCATATATGAATATTTTAAAACATTTAAAAATGATTGATGGAACTCCCACAATTCCTTCCTCTCAAAAGTTATATAAGGGATTTGCGTGGAGAGAAATAGTAATTAGAAAAGGAGGACTATTCTGTCCTCTAGTAGAGGAAGGAGAAAAAATATCTAAAGGTCAGTTGTTAGGGATTGTATCTGATGTTTTCGGCGATGAAGTGGAGAAGATCTTCTCTCCTGTAAACGGATTAGTATTGCTCTCACCAGGCTTTAAACCTGTGAAAACGGGGGACACACCGTTTGAGATAGCTATTGAGTAATAGGAGATGAGATAATTGCAAGGGAATAACAAAATTAAAGCAATTATCGGCGGAGTTTGTATCGATGGAACTGGGGCAGAACCTATCAAGGACTCTGTCATTGTTATCGAAGATTCAATGATTAGAGAAGTTGGGCGTCTCGGTGATGTTCAAATTCCAAGTGGGGCTGAGATTATTGATGCAAAACACCGTGTCATTATGCCCGGTATAATTGATTGTCACACTCATATTTCTGCTATATCATCTCCTCTAAAATCCACAGGTTTCGGCTTTCTCGAGTGGTCAGATATTGACCGAGCGGTAAGATCTGTAGCCACCGCTAAGAGGTTACTTAGTTCTGGCATAACGACTATCAGAGACGTCGGGTCCTTTGGGAATATAGATGTTGCTTTACGGGACGCCATAAACGATGGGGTTCTTCCAGGTCCAAGAATATTGGCCTCCGGCACGGGATTGACATGTACTGGGGGGCACGTTGATGGAGATAAACATGTAAGATATCTAGCCTTTCATAATATTAGGGTGCAAAAGTATAGAACCGTGGATGGGGTAAGTGATGTAATACGAGCCGTTCGGGAGCTGATAAAACTAGGGGTCGATTGGATAAAGTTTTGGGCAAGTGGAGGGGTTCTAGAAGCTACAGAGAGAGCACATGCCCAGGAATTCTCGGAGGAAGAAATAGATGCACTTATTAAAGAAGCCGGAAGAGCAAGAGTCCCTGTATGTGTTCATGCCTTAGCACCAGAGCCTATCAAGATTTGTATAGAATCTGGTGTCAGAAGCATTGAGCATGGGATATTTGCTGATGAAGAATGTATTAAAATGATGAAGGATAGAGGGGTTTATCTGGTCCCAACCTTCATTGCATATGAATTATTAGCTAAAGATGAAAAACTGCCCCGTGCTACATATGAGATAGCAAGGAGGGCTATCATCACTCACGAAAAGACCGTTCAAATGGCAAAGAGGATTGGAGTAAAGATTGCTATGGGCACTGACTCTGGTTCACCCTATACCAACATCCCTGGTGAATGTCAAGCCTGGGAGCTAGAACAAATGGTAAGAAAAGGATTTTCAGCAATGGAAAGTATAGTCGCTGCCACGAAAAATGCTGCAGAATGTCTAGGAGTAGCTCAAAAAACAGGTACCATTGAACCAGGAAAATCTGCCGATTTGATTATTATCGATGGAGACCCATTAAGAGACATAAAAGTTCTTCAAGATAAGAACCGCATTAAACTGGTAATGAAAGAAGGTAAAATATACTTTATGAAACCATAATTCTTTTTTTCTTTTTAATAATAAAAAAATATGGGAAGATTAAGTGGCTGCTCCAAGCTTTAGCCAATCCCATAGAAGAAATTGAAGTCTTCCGATGAGTAATGAGAAGCGTCCCAGCACAGTATTTCCGTACATTGATCCAAAGGCTGCCATTATTATTATCCGGCCCCCCCTTGTTAGATAATTAAATAACGGCTCTAATGTTCCCTTTGGCCTGAAAGTGAACACGAAGTATAGAATACCAAGTATGACTCCTAGAAATACAACTGTAATATTAATAATACCCGTGGCTGTTAAGTCTCTAATTCTAACTGTGTCTTCAATCTGCGCAAGAAGGTTCACCTGCAGGACAGCACGAGCGGCTAAGCCTGTACCTATACCCACAAGTAACGATACCGGGTATCTACTAATCCATCGAATTTGAGGAGACAACCTTGTGAGATATAGAACTCCGAGGATCATTGGAAATATCCATATCAGCTCTCCCTTTAATAGAGGAACCCAAGCAGTCTTTCTAATAGCTTCGATAGAGAAAGTCATAATGTATGCGACGCTTGTCCCGATAAATATGCTTTCAACAGTATGAAATACTACATTATCTTTGAAGAGAAAGCTTAGACAAGCTATGGTAAATATTGCTGCAATATGGATTCCTATCATACTAGCATAATCAATCATTTAACCTTTCTCCTCCCTCCTCCTTTCATTATATATGTGATATTACCCAGAATTAGTAGTGCCGCTGCTAGAAGATGAGATGTAGATACCGCATCCATTCCTGCTGAAGCAACCCCAGGAGAACCTACTAACTGCTCATATTCAGCTCCTCCTCCTATCGCCGCCATCATGCCTTTTATCTGTCCAGAAGCTAAATATGGGATATATGCTGATTTTGTCACTCCATAAGTTATTGTTATATGAGGTGTGCCAAATGTTGTTTGGAATTGTCTCAAATATTCTGGTAGGTGTGCTCCAGGATCAAGCTCAACTACTAATGCAAAATCTTTGAAGCTTTTTAGTTTCTGATAAAGTGGTAACTCGCTAAGAGGCTTCCCATACCTATCTGTCGGTACAACATATATGTTTGATGCATATGCAGCTAGAGCTGCCTCACCTCCAGGTAGATATCCTAAATCGACCCAATCTTCACCATACTTATAATTGTATTTATCAAGATAACTTTGAATTCTTGGTTTGATCATTGAATCGAAAGCTGCTGGGGCTTCTGCAGAGAAATAAGACATTTTTACAAATTTTATGTCTTTTTTTATAAGATGCTTTAAAACGGCAATGTAGGATGGACCTAATTCTGTCCAACTGGGCGCTGTAAATTCATCGCCTATCAATACGACACTTCCAGATGGGATCTTTTCTATAAATTCATAGGCTTGTTTAACTTCTGAGCTGATAGGAATGGGTAGGCCAATGGGATATACTAAAGGAAGTATCGTAAATATTAGAATTAAAATGTAAATAATCCTGGAATCTAATTTTTCTAATTTATCTATAATTGTCGTCATTTTACTCACCAACTGCACCTCTTTCTCGCCAAATAAACGTTCGAATAGCCAAAGCTATTGTTCCGATTGCTGCACCTATATAGAATGCACGCCAACCTGCTGCACTTGGAACATTCATTATCCAATCCCCAACATCGAAGAAGACTTTTGTACTCGAAGTGACAATTGGAGCGTTTTTCATGATCAAGAAGAATGCGCAAATCGCGAAGGTTGCTGACTCTATATTTCTAATTTTTACCGCCCGATACGCAGCTGAGACCATATAAAAGGCTAGCATTCCATATATTGTTCCTGAAGGTGGTAGATATGTATAATTGTACATCCATGAAAACACCCAGTGTGTTGTGAACGGAGGTATTAAACCAAATATGGTTGTTACTAAGAATGAAGTTATTATACATAATGAATACCACCATCTATTTGGCGTCTTTTTTATTACATATTTTGTATTAGATAACATGAGGGAGAGAGCACCGTAGATTATGGCAAACCCTGCAACTATTGAGGCCCACGAAGTTAGTATTGAGGCAGCGCTTTTAATAGAAGGTATATTAATGAAATAATCTGCAATCATTGTGATTCCAAGCATTGTTATTATTAATAGAGGTATTTCACGTCTTATGATGGTAGACATTTCATATCTCACCTACCACCTTAAAAAATCAAAGAACAATGTCGATCTCAAGGCTGAGAGTAACATGCCAACTATTAAAAGTAAAATAGTTATTATTTTCTCAATGTCTTGACCAAGAATACTCCCCTTCAGGTATGGATCGTCCGCAGTATATGCTCCTGCAGCATATAGTTCTTCTCCGATGAGGACATAATCCGCCGTAGCCGCAAAAAAGGGTATCTGGTGCCAAGATGCGGTGCCACCTATTTTGAATTGACCATAAGAGTGGGCGGTTTCCATTAAAAGCAAAGAATAAGCCATAAATCCGCCCAGGGCAATGGTGGCTGCGGGGCTCTCTTCACGGAATATCTTAGCTACTCCACCAATGTATGCAAATTGTTCACCAGAAATGTATCTTATATCATCTGACCTATAGGATTCTAATTTTCCGCTTGCAGCATAAGCACTGCGCATAATATCGTCTATGAGGGGAATGATATCTGGCCTAATCAGCGTTGTAATGACTCTAACATCAGCTTCAACAGCATGTTTCATTATATAATTGAATATGCTTAGAGCTGCTACTGTTTGAGGAGCTTCAACACTATCAAGTGAATACCATCCCGGGTTAAAGTGTATTGGCTTTCCCAACTCTGCAGCACGCCCTATCGCCTCAACCATCGCATTAATAGCTGGGAGGGGCCTTAGCTCAATCTCTTTGCCTCTACTGCCTAGCCATATACCTACTAGGATTACTATGGAAAATATAAGAAGGACGACAAGTTGGGTAGTTCTGCCAGGAAAGATAAGTTGCCGTATAGCTTCGATTATTAGAGTTTTCATGTTTTCCGAATCCTTTAAAAGCGAATACCTATTTAAGAGTTTCGAGATCACCCAAAACGTTAGATCTATATAACTCGAGGCTTGAAAGATATTGATTGCACAAGAAGAATAAGAGGGATATTAAATATCGCAATTAATAGTTTCAAAATATATCATAAATTAAAATGAAAATTCCTCTAACATAAAAATCATTTTATAGTTAAAGAATCTAAATCCCTTGGATAATAATCCAGATCTCTACATCCATCTTCAGTAATGCAGATGGTGTCACAATGCCTAAAACAGCCATCATGGAGATATATCCCGGGTTCTACGTGGAAGACCATACCTCTTTCTAAAACCGTATCATCTCCATCAATTAATGTTGGAGGCTCGTAGTCATCAAGTCCTAGTCCTCGGCCTGTTCTATGGTGCATAAGAATGTCTGGATCATATCCCTCCTTCCTTATGGTCTCTCTTACCGCCAAGTGAACGTCCGAGGCTCTTGCTCCAGGTTTAAGATTTTCAATAGCAGTGTCTTGGGCCTTGAGCATCAAGTTAAAATATTTTTTCTGTTTTTCTGATGGCTTACCAACAATCATGGTTCTTTCCAAGTGGTTGAAGTATCCTCCAACCCTCGCTGAGGCAGATGTCTCAACAATATCTCCCAACCTAACTTTCCTATTTCTCAAGTAGCCGTGGGCGTGGGCAGTTCTAGGGCCGGCCTTGAACCTAGCACGAACAGTGTTCCACATGAGGCCTAAGGGCTCATACTCAGGCCCCAATGTCTTCAGCATTATCGAGGTGGCCTCATAGCTCGCTCTAGCAGATACCTCAAGCTCTGAGACCCCAGGTTCAATATATTCCTGCAAAAGGGTGTGAGCCAAGTTGCTCCATTTTGCAGCCTCCTCGATTAGGGCCAGTTCCTCCTCAGACTTAATCATACGCAAGTTATCCACTATGTCCCCTGCATACCTAATTTTTGCAGTCTGTAAGACATCACTTAAAGAAGGGGGCTGGAAATCTGGAACTGGTAGGAGTGCGGGCCCATCCACCCCTATAACCTTGTCCTCCAGTCCCCTCTCCTTAAAGGCTTTCACCAAGACATCCAACACCTCATGAGGCCTATTCTTCACAGGATACTCAAAGTAGACGACTATGTCTTTGAGCCAGGGTAGCATCTCTCTAGCTCGCGCTTCTTCCAGTTTCGGCACAAGAAGCATCAAATCCCCATCAGAAGGGATCAGAAGACCCTGTGGCCTAGTTGCCACATAATGATATCCTATCGTATAGAATATTCTATTATGATTAGTAAGGTATAAAGCATCAAATTCTCTCTTTATTATTTCCTCCCTAACCTTTTCAAGCCTCCTCTTGTACTCTTTTCTACTTATATACAACTTTACCATACAACAATCATTAATATTAAAAGGAAAACCTTTAAAAATTTTATGGCTATACAGCCCTTTTGAGATCGTTTATCTATTAAGCATAGTCCAATACTTTAATGCTTAAACCTTAGACTAAAATAGGTATACTTGAAGAAGAGCTAAATAGAACAAATCGAATAAAATTTTTGTGCAAATCTCCCAACCTACCTCTAGTTCTAGACTTCAAGATATAATGATTTTAAGATGAGAAAGTCAAAACAGAAAAAAGGGGCGCTTTTAGGGGGATATCTCCAATTTAAGGCGAGAATATGCAACCACGGCCTATTTTTGGAGGACCCTAGGTAATCCCTCGGGGTTTGGTTTAATGGTAGAGCATCGTCGCCTTCCAGTACCTGAATGTGTGGAAGATTATACTCTCAAGCTATGATTCTGGAGCTTAGATGCCATCATAGAACAATAAATCCAAATGGAATAAAATTTTAGGCAAATTTCATCGAATCTACCTTTTGCACATAGAGTTCGCATAGGTATGTGTTATTTAAGCATAAAAAGAGGGGATATTTTGCGGGAGATATCTCCAAGATCTGGCGGGTTCGAATCCCACCCTCCGCACTTTCAGGGTGTATGGGGACTGAACCTTGGCCCCTTTCTAAGATGGCTCTCGACCTCGATCTTAAGCTAACAGGAAAGTCTGTGTTTGAGACTGGTGCCGGAGGGCTGGAGCTTGAGCGCACGAGGATATGGATAGAGTTGGAGGTAAAAAGCGAACTCATGCCCGCGCTTATTTCAGATGTAATAAATAAGGCGCTAATAGGTGTAACAGCCCTAGAAGTCCTAGGGTTAAAAGTAGATCCCTTACAGGGAAACTTAGAGAGTGGACG
>JAGTRH010000042.1:2929-9195 GCA_018396795.1 Candidatus Bathyarchaeota archaeon | reverse complement strand
ACATATCTATAAAACGACATTAAACCTCACACCCAATTAGATTGAAGCCCTTGGTTCTACTTAAAGTTTAGGATAGCATTTTTATGGCTGATAAAACACCCCAGAACTTAAATCGCCATGCAAAATCCAATCATATTTTTGATTTATAGGTTTAAAATTTATGTTTTAAACCTTTCTCAGAGTATTTCAATGCTTAAAATTCTAAGCCATTTTAGAAAGCTCAACATTTCAGCCTATACAAACCAAATAAAGGGGAGTCCCCAGAAGAAAGAGTTTTTACGTAGATGTTGAAAACAATATTTATAGGGCCCGTCGTCTAGCATGGATAGGACACCCGCCTGCGGAGAAATACGTAGAGAGCGGGAAGTCCCGGGTTCGAGTCCCGGCGGGCCCATAGGTGTCTGAATGGATATTTTCGAACCATACTTTAAAGCTGGAGAAATCGCACGGAAGGCAAGAGACTTCGCTGCATCCATCATTAAAAGCGGTGTCAGCGTTTTAGATTTATGTGAGAAAATCGAGGGTTTTATAAAAAGTCAAGGTGGGGAGCCTGCTTTTCCATGCAATATCTGTATAAATGAGGTTGCTGCTCACTATACTGCTGAGTATATGGATTCTTTGAAGATTCCAGAGCGGTCTATAGTTAAGGTGGATCTGGGCGTGCATATAGATGGTTTCATAGTTGATACTGCTATTACGGTGGCTTTAGATGAGAAGTATGTGCTTCTTAAGGAGGCGGCTGAGGAGGCGTTGAGAAAAGCCTTAAAAAGTGTAAAAGCCTCAGTCAACGTATACGATGTTGGTGAAACGGTTTCTAAGGTGGCTAGTACATACGGCTTGAAACCGATAAGAAACCTATCTGGTCATGAAATCGCTCGGTATAATCTGCATGCTGGTATTTCAATACCAAATATTCCATTGCAGGGGGGTAAGTTTAAACTCTATGGAGTTTACGCGGTTGAGCCGTTTATAACGGAACATTGGGCTAATGGAACAGTTACTGAGTCTAGTAAACCAACGATCTACAGATGTCTATCTTATAAGAAAGTTAGAGATGTTGAGGCAGACGTTCTCTTAAAAACATTGTGGAGTAGATTTAAGGGACTACCTTTCGCTGAAAGATGGATACCTACTATGAATCTTAAATTCAATGTTCAGAATGCGTGGTTTAAATTGAAAAACTCTAACTTCATAAAGAACTATAAGCCTCTCGTAGAAATCAGTATAGGACCTGTAGCTCAAGCTGAGGAAACGATATTGGTTGTAGAAGACGGTTCGATAGCGCTTACGGGATTTCCACTTTAACGTTCTTTCTTCTTGGAAGAAGTTTTATAAATTGCAAGTGTGACCATTAGCGATGAACAGCGAGGGCACTTGTCGCCAGAGCCTAACACGTAATCCCCATTAACAAAACTTCTAGTATTTGAAAATCCACAGTTTAAACATTGTAGAAAGGTTCGGACTTCGTAATCTGAAACCGTGGAAATTGAAGGTTTTCTTAAAATCATCCTCGTTAAAGTATATGTAGACAGTATTAAACCCATCAATCCAGCCATAGAATAGTATAAGGCTGTTCCTTTAAAGCCCTGGTAATATGCATTAACCGCTAGAAAGATGAAGAATATACTGAACATGATTAAAGCAATCATTAAGAGAAAGGCAATAAGAAAACCTGTACTGTTCTTCATGGGCATATTAAATTCCCCCTCTACCATTATTGTCCTATGCCTATTGTATTACCCACACCTACTAATACCACAGTATCTCCAACATTTGTCTTCTCTCTTATAAGCCGTTTAATTCTATTGATCGCCTTCTCAACGCCAACGTATACCTCCCATTTCATCGTAGATAAAGCATCGGACATAGATTCTTTAACAACTACTGCATAGAGCGGTACGTTGAACTTTTTAGCCGCCTCCTCTATCTTAAACTTGTCAACACCTATGCCTCCAATAGCTGCACCCACCCCCTCTGCAACCTCACCGACCTCTTCACCTTCAAGTTTTAAAGCGGCATCCACCATTATTACGGCGGCGGCCCCTCTACTATCTAAGATCTTTTCAACAGCTTCACCCGGTTTGCCGACGTTTCCTCCTGGTCCAAGTGCTTTAACAACTATGAGTTTTCTCCCTTCAAATTCTACTCCTGCCATGATGGTGTCTTCTGATATGAGTTTTTTCTCAGCACCATACATGAACCGTGCGGCTACAAGGCTTCCAACACCATCTCCTATAGGTTGACCAGTGCTGAAAGACTTAATAGCATCTGTTAATGCTTCAGCTTCTTGGAGAACTGTTGGCATGAGAGCTTCCGCCTGATATATTAAGAAGAGGCTCATGGTTTTCTTACCTAAGAGATAGTAGTGCCTCATCACACGGTATATCTGATCTAGGGAAATACCTATTTCAATAAGGTTTTCAAGATTTCTAAGCCTACTATCGTCAATATTTGGTACTATGCTTTTAAGTTCCCATCTGAATCTTCCCTCTCTTACGTTGAGAAGATGGTCTATTTTACCGACGATGCCAAATGGATCTATGGAGGTTGGAGGAATCCAAAAGTATTCAAGCAGCCTATCAACCATGCTATCCAAACCGGGGTCGTTATTAAAGTGTCTTAAAGCATCTAATATTGCTTGTCTAGCGTTATCCCTCATCCTCTTAATCCTATTGAGTCCAACTTCAACGTTTTTAAGCATCATCCAAATTTGAAACCGTTGCCCATAAAATATGCTGAATAGGAATAATGCTATAAATATGGCTTGAAAAATGAGCCCTACACTATCCCCTTCAGAAGATAATATTTGCTGTAATACCGCATCTGAATTCATGGGTTATTCCTAAACTATCAGTGAAATCATTAAAATATAAACATTCACTATGATGGTTGCCAGCATCCCCCTCCTCTCCTAGGGTCTCCCACTAGGGAGGGGGGAGACGTGGTGTGGTTTGACTTCCGTGTTCGGAATGGGAACGGGTCGAACCCACACCCTATGGCCGGCAACCAAATTAGTAGGTTGTTAAAATCTATATATAAACTTTAGTAGAGGCGTGATTATGCATTTTCCCTACAGTCTTCTCTCTACCCTTGACTTCAATATCGATTTTTATTGCTGATACCCTCATAAGGATTCGTCTTGCTGCTGGATATTGTACTTCATCGCATTTTTTGAAGCAATTCCTTAAGTGCATTCCATCCGCCTTTCTGCTTGACGAGTATTATTGAAAGCGACTCCTTTACCGTTAACGTTTTAGGCTCTTCTCCTATTGTGATTTTAACCAAGTTCTTGGCCGCTTTTAAAACTCTATCGCATAGTGTTGAGTCAATTTGATCAGCCAGATGGGCTATTAATGCTTCAACGGTCTTTGGAGTTATAGGGCCATATTGCCCATGAATTGCCAAAACGGCATGAACGACTTCCAACGGAAAACCGCGTCTTATAAGCTCTGAAACCACAAGCGTGTGATGGTCTATTTTCTCACCCAATTGGCTTAAGCCTGTTGGTGAATTTTCATCGTAAACAGCGGTCTTATATATGTCGTGAATAAGGGTTGCTCCTAAAACCCAGTCACTATTCACTTTAGAACCATATACTTCTTCAACTATTTGACAAATCGCTAAGCCTATTTTACTACATGAGATCGTATGATCCAGTAATCCACCTTTATAGGAATGATGGAAGCCTATGGAGCCTAAACCATCCTCAAAAACTGTTGCTGCAACCTCTCCTTCTGTAAGCTTAAAACTTGGATTTTTAAAAAGATCCAGTACGAGTATTCTTAGTTTTTCGTCATTTATCATGTTTATAAGCTTTAAAAGTTCTTCATTAAGCTCCTCCAAAATATACACCATATTTCACTTAGAGGTTTTCCTCTTCTTAAGCTTAAATAAAGTTAATTAATTTATGTTTTCTACCTTCCAAACCTTCTCTGTCTATTCTGGTAGACTCTAATCGCCCTAAGCAAGTCTATTTCACGAAACTCAGGCCAGTAAACTTCTAGAAAACACAGCTCACTGTATGCGCTTTGCCATAGTAGGAAGCCACTCAATCTTTCCTCACCGCTTGTCCTTATTATTAAATCAGGTTCTGGATTTGGTAGATGGGCCGTATATAAGAATCTTTGTAAAAGCTCTTCATCTATCTCTTCGGGTTTAAGGGAATCGTCTTTTACGAGTTTAGCTATTCTCTTAACGGCATCCACTATTTCTCTTCTTCCCCCATACGCTAAAGCTATGTTAAGCCAATGTTCTCCATAGTTGGCGGTTTTGGTTTCAATCTCCTCGATGAGTCTTCTGAGTTGTTCAGGCACCAATTCCAATGAACCTATAAACTTAACTCTAACATGATAGTCATGTATTTCACGGCTGGAGAGAAGCTTGAACAGCTTCTCTTCAAAAAGTTTAAACAACTCTTCAACTTCGCGTGGAGCCCTCTTAAAGTTTTCAGTTGAAAACGCGTAAAGTGTAACAGTTTTAACTCCAAGGTTAAGACACCATTTAAGAACTTCTTCAACCTTCTCCGCGCCGAATCTATGTCCCAACCATGGAGAATAACCGTGTTTATAAGCCCACCGTCTATTACCGTCAAGAATTATCCCAACATGACTTGGAATGCTTCCATTTTTAATCTCTCTTCTCAACCGCCATAAGTAAAACCGGTAGATCCCCAGCATCTTAAGTAGACGTCTCGTTATGTTCATGGAGTTTAAGTAAATTATTTTACTCAGTATGATATATCGTTTACTATACTAATATTTATGGAATCACCTGCTTTCAATTGGAAGAACCTACTTCCATCACCCAAATTTACGGCTAACTCAAGTCTTCTAAAACTATTGATTATCGCCAGCGGAGATCCTGGTTCAACAGCTCCATAGGAATTTACAAATTTAACTCTAAAACTACCATGAGCTGTCTCAACGAGCAAAAGGTCTCCAGTTTTAATATTTAGAGCTTTAACCGTCAACTCCTCCACGTTTGTTATAATATTTCCAAAACCATTTACATAAAGAACTTCTCCTAGAATACATTTATCTAGCATCTTAGGCGCTGGTAGAGTGAGTTTAACATAACCGTCGTACGGTTTTCCAAGTAAATCTGGCATCTCGCCCTTAGATATCCTGGCGGCCGCTGGAGCGAAGACATCTCTGCCATGGAAGGTCTGGGAAGTACAGCCTATTGAAACTTTATCGACATCTATCTCATATGCCTCCTTTAGACCGAGCTTTTCAGCAGCTGGCATTAAAAGGCCATTGTCAGGGCCTATTAAATAACCTTTACTGCATTTTACAATTAACGGTTTTCTGGCTGTTCCAACACCAGGGTCCACTACGGCTACGTGGATACTGCTCTCTGGAAAGTAGTTAACGGCATACGCCAGTATGAATGCTCCCATTTTGACGTTAAACTTGTCTATGGAATGAGAAATATCAATGATCGTCGCTTCAGGGTTTATGTTTAATATGACCCCTTTCATAAGAGCAGGATATGGGTCTAATAATCCAAAATCAGTTAAAAGTGTTATTACTCTCCGCATACAAGATTTCTCTGGAAAAACTATCTTAAAAATAAAGCTGATAATACTTATGTAATGCTACAAGTATTATATGTTTCCAAAACTAATGTTGTGGAAATATATTGAAACGATTAAACTTCATATAGTTTCAAACATTTATTCTACAGTTTCCTTTAAACAATTCATTAAAGAGCGTTCGCCTCGGTGTATTTACGAGGTGTTTAAAATGTCCATGAAGAAATGGGATAAAGGTGGAAGAATATTTGGAAGAATCCCTCTAAAGCAGAGACTTACAATGGCTATTCACAGACTTAGAGTGCAATATTCGAGAATTGAAGGAGCAGCTATGAGAATGGAGCGCCATGAGAAAGAGCTCTTTGAAAAATGTGTTGGTGCCCATATGAAGAATGACGCTGCTAGAGCAGCACTTTACGCTAATGAATGTGCAGAAGCTCGTAAAATGGCTAAAGTTGTCCTAGGGGCGCAACTGGCTCTTGAAAAAGCTCTATTGAGGTTGGAGACAGTCCATCAGCTGGGTGAAACGGCAGCTGCTATTATGCCTGTGGCTGGCGTACTTAAAGCTATTCAGAGAGACTTGGCTGGAGTCATACCTGAAGTTAGTTATGAAATAGGAGTTATAAGTGATGAAATCGGTAAAATGGTTGTTGAGGTTGGTGAAGCGACTGGCATGAGTATTGATATGGAGGCTGCTAATGAAGAATCTAGGAAAATACTTGAGGAGGCTGCG
>JAGTRH010000042.1:0-2919 GCA_018396795.1 Candidatus Bathyarchaeota archaeon | reverse complement strand
TAGCTGAGCATAGGCTTAAAGAG
Source organism: Candidatus Bathyarchaeota archaeon (assembly GCA_018396795.1). The sequence continues at coordinate 2,896 of JAGTRH010000042.1, read as the reverse complement.
AAGCTTCCAGAGCTTCCAGCACTACCGACTCCAGATACGTCTACAACTACTGCCTCCCGCTAAACCTTTAAGTTTTAAACCCTCTACATATTTTTTGTAGGTAGAATTGGAACTAAACAAAAAATACAACGTTCTAATATCTAAATTAAAAGAACTTTCTAGTAGGCGTAGAAGCCTATTGGAAGATGTTAAACGGGTTAAAGAGAAACGTGATAAATTGAACGCTGAAATCGGTGAAGCCATTATAAAAATTAAAATGTTTAGGTCAGAGTATAAAAACTTAGGCTTAGAACTTTCCAATTTAAAAGAAGAATTAAGTTCTAACTATTCTAAGCTCAGAGAGACTAGACAGCTTATAAGTGAAATCAAGCTCAAGATTAGCGGTTCTAATATTTCGCTAAAGGAGCTCAGAAGACGCATCTCCGACCTAGAATGGGAACTTCAGACAACTCCAACAGATCTACAAGTTGAAAAGAGGATTGCAAGCGAGATCGCTAAGCTGGAAAGAGAGGTGAAGCAACAAGAGGAGGTTTCAGAGCTTAAGGGGGTTTTTATGGAGCTTAAAGCTACTAGAGAAGCTATTAAAATAAAGATAGAATCAATAAAAAGTAGAATTGAAGAGGTAAATGCTAAAAGAGAAACCACTAAGAAGGTTATCATTCAACTTGATGAAAGAATTAAATCGTTAAGAGAAGAAGCTAACAATTACCATAGAGAACTTCTTCGGAAGGTTAAGGAGGTAGAAGAATTGAAAATAGCTGAGAAAGCAATAACTGAAGAACTTAAAACTTTAGAGGAAGAGGAGAGAAGGCGGGTTGAAGATGAAGCCAAATCGATTTTGATTGGGAAAGCTAGAGTTGTTTTAGATAAGCTTAGAAAAGGAGAACGGGTTACGGCTGAAGAGTTTAAAATCTTGGCTGAAGCTGAAGATATAGGAGTGATTTAATGATGGAAATTGAGAAGAAATCTATGAGAATTCTTGTTTTATGTATAGATAAAGATGATGATTTAGGTATTAAAACAGGTGTAAAATCTCCAGTTATTGGAAAGGATAAGGTTCTCGAAGCCGCTTTAAAGCTTATAATGAATGACCCTGAAGAAGCTGATGCGAATGCAATGTTTGAAGCAGTACGTATAATGGATGGTTTAAAATCTAAAGATAAATCTAACGATTATGAGGTGGCGGTTTTAACTGGTTTTAAGAATGGTGGGATCGAAGCGGATAGGAAGATATCTGAATCTCTAAGAGAAACTCTTAGAATATATCCAGCTGATGCAGCAATACTTGTCTCAGATGGATATACAGATCAAGAGATTTCCCCAATAATACAGTCTCAGGTTCCGATAATTTCAGTTAGAAGGTTTGCCGTTAAACATAGCGAATTCATTGAAACAAGCTGGTATATACTGACCAGGTATTTAAGTATGCTTATTCAAGACCCTAGATATACCAAATGGACCCTTGGGATTCCAGGTTTAATAGTTTTATCGCTTTCAATACTGTACATGCTGGCTCTCTTCTATCCTGAAATCCCCCTTATACCTTATACGTTAACTGTGATTCTCATGATCACGGGTTTAACCTTATTCATTAAAGGTTTTGGCATAGATAAATCTATAAGTTACATAATATCGGAAGTTTCATCAAAACCATCCATACTCATAAGGGTCTTCGGATATATAGTATGTCTCATAATGTGTGGATTGGGTTTCTCACAAGGCTCATCCTCCGTTATTGCAAATGTTCCTATGGAGAAACTTACAGACATTCAAAGCTTCATGAACTTCTTTAACATAATAGTTGCAAGTTTTATTGAAGGCGTATTAGGCTTCTTTCTAGCGGGCTTCTTAACGCTACTCATCAGTAAAGCAATATACGATTATATAAACAGGAGCTTAAAATTCCTAGGAGATATCGTAGGAATCGTCTCAGTAGCCATGATGTTTGGAACAGTAGCCAATTCAATACCTCTCATAAAGGCTCCCCCTTCATCTATAATACATCCAGCGGTTATAGCTTTCTTCTTCTGGGTTATGCTGGCAACCGTTCTCATAGTGGCTTCTACGATCATCGCTCATAAGTCTAGAGATAGGCTTTTGAAGATTTGTGAGACTGGAGAGGCTTGAAAAGTATACCGCATGCGGTGATTCTAGGGTCTGGTTTTGAGGCGGCTCTACAGCCCTTGAAAATAATTGAAGTTGAAACACCGTTTAATTCTAAGAAGGTCGTCGTTTTTAGAGCCGTCATAGGTGATGTCGAGAGTTTAGTCGTTCTAAGACATGGTGTTGAACACGAAAACCCCCCGCATACGGTAGAGTATAGAGCCAATATATGGTCTTTAAAGGAGCTTGGAGCATACAGGTTACTGGCTGTTAATACGGTAGGCGCTGTAAATCCGATAATGAAACCAGGGGATCTTACGGTTCCGCATAATTTGATAGATTTCACCAAGCGTAGATGTTATACATTCTATGATGCTCAACCAGTGGTTCACATAGATTTTACAAAACCATACTGTGAGGAGCTTAGGGGTCTTTTAATAAAATCGGCATGTAAATTGGGTGAAACTGTGTGGGATAAGTCTACATATGTCTGTACGGAAGGTCCTCGATTTGAAACGGCTGCTGAAATAATGATGTTTAGGTCTTTAGGAGCGGATGTTGTAGGTATGACTGGTTGCCCTGAGGCAGCTCTAGCTAGAGAACTTGGATTATGCTACGCTTCCCTATGCATAGTGTCAAACATGGCTGCTGGTATGCAGAGTCGGATAACGAGTAAAGAAGTCTCTGATATAGCCCTAAGAAAAAGAGAAGCGATCATAAAGGTGCTTGGGGAAACCATTAAAAGTATACCTGCAGATAGAAGCTGTTCCTGCTCAATTCAGACGAATTCAGA
>JAGTRH010000041.1:6330-9203 GCA_018396795.1 Candidatus Bathyarchaeota archaeon | reverse complement strand
TTTCCCCTCTCTTCCCCTACCCTTCTTCTGCCTAGTCTTACCATGAACCGTAGGTTCCCGGTTGGAGCCCCGGGCGGGATTTGAACCCGCGACCCGCGGCTTACAAGGCCGCTGCTCTAACCGCTAAGCCACCGGGGCTCTTGTTTCTGCATGAAAGCATCAGATACTTACGAAAGCAAGGTGCAAATTTTTTACCGTAACTATGCTCTTAGCATCTTGATCAATTAGCGAATTTAAGTTATATTTTAATTCTCGCTCATTAATTTTTTGTAGAGAGTGATAAGGTTTGTCTAACGAAATTAGGGAAAATGATCATATTCTATTGTATCTGGATGATAAAAGGACGTACATGGTTAAGGTTGAAAGAAATAAGGTTCTCCACACGCATAAGGGCTTCATAAATATTGGTGATCTTATTGGTAAAGAGTTTGGTGCACGTGTAAAGAGCAGTATAGGAGCTGAGTTTATAGCATTTAAACCAAGCGTAAGGGATTACGTATTTAAGAGTACTAGGGGAACGCAAATAATATATCCTAAGGATATAGCTCTCATTATTTTGTTTGGCGACATAAAGCCTGGGAGCCGCGTTGTTGAGGCTGGAACGGGTGTGGGAGCTCTAACAACGGCCTTGGCACTTTATGTGAAGCCATCAGGTCGGGTGTATAGCTATGAGGTTAGAGGCGAGTTCCTCGAGGTCGCGCACAAAAATCTTGAGAGAGCTAATGCGCTTGATTACGTTGAACTAAAAAATAAGGATATAACGCAGGGGATAGATGAGAGTGATGTTGACGCTGTCGTTTTAGATATGGCTACACCATGGCTTGTCGTATCCCACGCCTATAAAGCGCTAAAAGGAAGCGGTTCATTCATATCGTTCAGCCCAACCATAGATCAAGTAGTAAAAACTGTTGATGAATTAAAGGTAAACAACTTCGCAAATATAGAGACCATAGAATGTTTCATCAGAAGAATGCGAGCTGAAAAAGGAAAAACCCGTCCAGAAACTTTAATGACCGGTCATACAGGTTACATAACTTTTGCGAGAAAAGCTCTCCCATAGACGTATCATAAAGCCGAGAAACCAGTAACTTTGAAAACTAGAAGAGATGATATATTTTTAAGGAAGATTACTCTTAAGGGAGAGGTGTAAATTAAACGCTGCATAATGAAAAATGGGGCGCTTAAATTGAAGGATGAAAAAGAAGCAAGCGATATGTTTATGGGAATTAAACGTATCTGGAATAATCAATTTTTTAGATCTCTTCTCATGCTTGCCGTATTAGTGTTAGGCGTATTCGCGTTTCAAAGAGCTCTTGTTTTAATTTTGAGAACAGAATATCCCTTAACAACGCCGGAATCCTGGAGCATGTACCCAACAATCAAGAAAGGAGATCTACTAATTATTCAGGGTGGATTTGAAGGCAAGGATATAAACGTTGGTGATGTAATTGTTTTTAAAGACCCTAGAGGCGGCTCAATACCTATTGTCCACAGGGTCGTATACAAAGAATATGATGAGACGCGAGGAGAGTGGATATTTAAGACGAAAGGAGATAATAATATCACCTCAGATCCCTGGATTGTTCGGGAGAATTACATATATGGCAAAGTTATATTTGTCATACCTTACCTTGGTTATATTAAAATTTATTTAGGCAATGAGATTGGCATAGCATTAACCATTATATTGCTCGTCGCGCTCTTGCTTCTTGAGAACTGGGATCTACTAAAAAGTAAAGATAATGAAAAGAAGGAGAAAACTAACAATTCATTGGAATCAAGGGAAGAATAGATATAAATATACGTCGCAACATAAATCCTTTATAAGAATATATATTTGTTTAAAAGGTTACTTGGAGGACTATTAGATGTCTCATCCCCCAGTTAAGGTTAAAATAGAAAATGTGGTCGCATCTGCAACATTAAATCAAAAGATTGATTTAAACGCTGTTGTGAAAGGTTATCCGGGCGTTGAATATCGTCCTGAACAGTTCCCTGGATTAGTTTTTAGGCTCAAAAGACCAAAAACAGCAACATTGATTTTTAACTCAGGCAAGATGGTTTGTACGGGCGCGAAGTCTGAGAAAGAAGCCCGAAGGGCAGTTATGAGAGTAATTAAGGAGCTTAAGAGAAGCGGAATAGTAATAGTTGGCAAGCCTGAACTAAAGATACAGAATATTGTTGCTTCGGCCAATCTTGGTGGAATGATAGATTTAGAGAAATCTGCTTATACTCTGGGTAAAACAATGTACGAGCCAGAGCAGTTTCCGGGTTTAATCTATCGAATGGACGAGCCGAAGGTTGTCATACTCCTTTTTGCAAGCGGTAAACTTGTCTGTACTGGCGCAAAGAGAGAGGAGGATGTATATAAAGCAGTAGATAATTTACAGAAGAAACTTGAAAAAGAAAAGCTAATATATTATGAGTGAACAGGTTTACACTGGCTCAAAGGAAGAGGCGACTTTGAACTGACGGCCACCGAATGCTATGATCATAATATGATAAAAGAGATTCTTGAAGAACCCTTAGTGATTCGGAGAACTATTCTAGAGGAACAGGAGAACATAAAACAGATAGCCAATAAGATTAAAACTGAAAACTATGAAATAATATATATGACCGGAAGCGGAACAAGCTATCACGCTGGATTGGTGAGCCAATATGTCCTTTCAAGTCTCACAGGCTTAACAACTAACACAATATTGGCTTCAGAGTTCCAGCGCTGGATACCACCAAGTCTACAAAGGAAAACACTTTTAATAGCCATATCCCAGTCAGGTGAAAGCACAGACGTCATTGACGCTGTTAAAGCCGCGCTGAAAAGAGGAATAGATGTACTCGCGATAACAAATACTCCTGGAAGCACGCTTGCA
>JAGTRH010000041.1:5821-6320 GCA_018396795.1 Candidatus Bathyarchaeota archaeon | reverse complement strand
TTTTCCAAGGTCCGGTATGGAAGTAGCGGTTCCAGCAACGAAAACATACATAACACAGCTTATGACTGTCTTCATGCTATCCATTGAGATGGTAGCATCAAAGGGGTATACAAAGAATATTGAGATCTTAAGAGAGAAATTGTATGATGTACCAAATATAATTGAAGAGATTTTTAGACTCAACAGAGAAATTATCCGCGAGTCGGCCAAGAGGTATAGCAATAAAAATTTAATATTTGTTTTAGGCAGTGGGCCAAATTACGCCACTGCTCTTGAAGCAGCATTAAAGCTCAAAGAAACATGCATGGTTTTTGCAGAGGGATTTGCAGCCCGCGAGTTTCTACATGGCCCAATAAGACTTGTTGATGAAAGAACCTTAATGATTCTAATCGCTCCCTCAGATGAGATAAGTGATTACGTTAGTTTAGGCAGAAGCTTTAAAAGTTTTGGGGCTGGTGTACTCTCCATCCTAGAAAAAACAGGGGAGTCAGACATTCTC
>JAGTRH010000041.1:2896-5811 GCA_018396795.1 Candidatus Bathyarchaeota archaeon | reverse complement strand
GACATTCTCGCCAGGATTTCTGATGATGTTTTTTATATTCCTTATGGCTTGCCTAAAATTTTCTCCCCGATGATATTTATTGTACCAATTCAGTTATTCACATATTATATGTCGGTGTTTAAAGGTCTAAACCCCGATAGACCGGAAAAACTTGTTAAGGTGGTAAAATAGAATGAAGGTAAAGGCTGTAATATTTGATATTGAAGATACATTGTACGATTCTTCTCTCCAAATGAGGATGGCGAGGCTTAACGCTGTAAGGGCCATGATCGAGGCCGGCCTTCCAGCAGACCTTGAAAACGCATATAAAAAATTGGAGGAAGTAGTTGAAGAGTATGGTCCGCATTATAACAAACATTTTGACAGATTGCTTGAGCGTTTAGGACTGAAATGGAACCCCAGAGTTATAGCTGCCGGTGTTGTTGCCTACCGTGAAACCAGTCAAGCCTATCTTAAACCTTTTCCTGATACTTTTCCAACATTGATTAAATTACGTGATCAAAAGTATAGGTTAGGTGTAGTCTCAGACGGCATAGCTGTCAAAGAGTGGCAGAAACTCATACAACTAGGTGTTCATCATTTATTTCACTCAGTTATAATATCAGAGGAGCAGGGAATTGCGGAGTTAACGAGCAAAATATTTGAGAGATGCCTTAAGGAATTAAGTGTTAAGCCAAAAGAGTCCCTTTACGTAAGTAGCCGGCTGAATAAAGCAATACAACACGCGAATAAAGCTGGTTTAATTAGCGTTAGACTCATAAGGGGAGACTATTATATAGAGAAGCCAGAGTCCGCCGAGGCCAGCGCAAAATATGAAATAGAGAAACTCTCAGAAATCTTCGATATAATAAAGGTTATAGAAGCCTCTCAATAGAAGCAGGGAATATACTCTCTCACTCTAAACCTAACATTTAATCTTGAGACTAAATCTTGGATTTTTGAGATATCAATCTCCGGCAATCTTACGGCTGTAACCTCAACATCTAGAGACTCGCACTTGGCTCTTCGAATCAATTCTATGACACTCTCATATGCATCCCTGAAGACTGGTTTACAAATTCTATTATACGTCTCTCTGTCATGCCCATTTAGGCTTACGCTCACGATATCAATACCCGCCTTTTTCAGTTCCCTCGTAACATCTCTTCCAGGATTAAGCAGGAGAGCGTGACCATTAGTATCTAATCTAATCCTAAGAAAAGGATGATACCTCTTAATCCACCCTGCGACTTCTAAGATGCAATCAAGCCTAATAGTGGGCTCGCCAAAACCGCAGAAAACAACCTCCTTCCATTTTCTCCTAGAAATATGTTGCCTTAAATTCTCAATTACCTGTTCAACGCTTGGCTCGCTCCTAAACTTAAGTTTGAAACCCGATATGCCATTCCAGAAGTGTCTAAAGCAAAAGTAACATTCGTTAGAGCACCTGTTAGTAATGTTTAAGTAAAGTGAGTTGCCCAACCAATATACGATTTCTCCATCCTGTTCAAATTGTTTATTCATGCTACTCCAGCAACCTAGACTAAGAACCTAACTCAACTAAAGACTTAAGTTTTCTCTTCTAGGTTGACCTCTTAGATCTTAAGATTATAAGCCCAGTTGCAACATGACAGCCGGAGCACGTGAAAAATACGGATTCAAAACCGAAATTGCTGGCTATTAATGCAGCGATTATCGCCGCTATTGATCCAGCAACGTCATATGCAGATTCGGAGATACCGATTATCCAACCTCTTTTTCTCTTGTCACCTAACTCCATTATTAGCGCTAAACGAGCTGGATCCTGGAGAGCATTTGATATTCCAAAGAATAACTCTATCAAGTACAGGTATATTATGTTAAAAGCAAATATGTAAGCAAGCGAACAAAAGGCGCCTAATATTACTCCGATGAGAAAAACTCTCTCTTTTCCATAAATATCAACCATTTTTCCAGCTGGCGCTTTGAAAATAGCTGATGCAAGTCCAAAAATCGTTAAAAGCATACCAACATCAAATATTGATGCAGAAAATCTATTGAGAACAAATATTGGATATATCGGGCCTAGCAGACCCACGCCTAAAGAACTCAGAGAACTCAGCGTTACCATGAACATCATCTGCCCTCTCCGCATAGACTCTACCCCCTAAGGGTAAGGCGGAGATGCAAGCATTTATTATTGGCCTAATGAGGGAAACCGACATCTCGGGGTCTGCATGCCTCCAATAAATATTCATATTTGGGGATTAAAATAAACCTTACGGGCCTTTAAAGTGCTCCCAGCCTTTTTTCTCGATGTGTATTCTTACCCCCTCTATCTCTGCCACAATCATCCGCTCCTCTATAACCTTACCAATTTCTATTAGTGATGTTCCGATGCTATCAAGAGCCTTTTTAGCCTCACACCACATGTCAGGCTTAATGGTGACAACGAGCTCGTATTCTTCTCCACCATAAAGGCATAGACTAAACGGATCTAGGTTATATTCCTCAGCGAATAATTCCACCTCAGGCGCTATTGGAATCTTATTTATGAGAAAACCAACCTTACTTGCTTCTGAGAGTTCGTATAGGCTCCACGCCAGACCATCGCTGGAGTCTATTGATGCTGTTAACACGCCTAGACCAGCTAAAGCTAATCCCTCTCTGAGTCGTGCCTTTGGCATGAGAACCGACTCAACCAACGGTTTTCTTATATGCTCAGTTAGAGTTAATCCTTCTAGTAAGATCTTTAGCCCAGAGGGAGGCTTTCCGAAGAATCCGGTTACCGCAACTATATCTCCGGGTGTAGCTCCACTACGCCTAACAATTCTACTTCCATCACAAAGGCCAAATAACGCACAATCAATTATCAAATCTGATGCTTCATTTGTATCTCCGCCTATAACATAGGCACCATACTCTCTTGCGCCTTCGTTTATACCTAAACCTACCTC
>JAGTRH010000041.1:0-2886 GCA_018396795.1 Candidatus Bathyarchaeota archaeon | reverse complement strand
TCATCCTCAGTGAGGTTAGGCGGCAGACCAAGAGAGACCATAGCAGCCAATGGTATAACACCTTTAGCTGCAAAATCGCTCACGTTCATAATTATAGCCTTTCTAGCAGCCTGCCTCAGACTCATGCCGGGAGGAACATCTGTTTTACCAACAAGCATATCCACCTTAACGATCACTAATTTTTCTCCATTTATTGGAAAAGCCGAGACATCATCTCCAAATGGAATTGGCATATTTGGCATGGATTCTAAAAATTTCAGTATGGTTTTTATTGCACCCCTCTCGCCTAGATCTTTAATCGTTTTCAAATAGCCACTTATCTCCCGCATAAATTAAAATATTTCTTAAACAAAAAATATACTCATTTTTACGTTAGAAAAGTTCTGTATGTTTTAACCGATTCCGCGAGAACAAGACCTTGAAGATCAGTCTCCGGTTTGTTTACATTATAAATTTTTAGGCTTGGACTCCTGCTCATGAGTTTAATTTTATCCGGATATTCCCCGCCGGGTAAGAGGAATATGACTATTTTGTGACCGAGATCAGCTATACTCTCAAGTATTGGTATAGCTTCATCAATGTTCTGCCATCCGCCATCGGTAATTATCACAATAAAGCAGTTTCCAGGATTTTCCGAAACGAGTCTCCTAATCTCATAAACTGGGAATACCGTATATTCGTCAAATTTCATTGATAGCACCATTTCCTTCATCTCGCTAGGTGAACTCCAGTCGGCTGAAACATACTTCGTGGAGAAGGTTATCGTTGATGTTTGTCCACCAGCTTTGTACGCGCTCAAGTATGCAATAAATGCTGCTATAGCTGCATCATCATGTATTTTAGACATGCTTAAACTGGCGTCTAGAATCGTGATCTCTGATGGGACAAAACCCGTTACCAACGATTGACCATGAAATGCTGGTTCCTCAATCCACCTTAATGTTGTAACCTCAGGTATTAGGGGTCCTTCATCAAGGCTTACATCTATGTCTAGCTCCTCAATTTCATCCTCTATATACCAATCGTCCGGATATTTTACAACAGCCCAAACTGGTCGCCTAGTTGGGTTTTCAGAGAGATACTGCATAATAACATTTTCAGCCCTAGACCTATACCAGTACCTCTTCCAAAAGGCCTCGTTAAACATTTTTGACTCTATCTCTCTATAGGGTTTTGATAAGGAACTTGGCAGGCGCGGTTCCTCTTGACGCCCACCTATATATGGCTCCATAGGAGACTTCATCGCACTCTTTTCTTCGCCTTGTAAACCTTCTTTTCCTAAACCCTCTGTTGTTTTTTCTTCACCCTTTTTTAATTTACCTCTTTGAGTCTTCACTCTCTCTTCGAGCATCTTTTTAATTTTCTCCTTCTCCTCCAAGGGTAGGCGCGGCTCAATCCATTGCTTATAGAATTTTTCCGCATCTGAAGAGCTAGAGACTCTTCCAAGGATTTCCTCGAACGCTTTTAATGAGCTAGGTAGAAAATCCTCCCTTACTAAGAGTGTATCTTCACGCAAATATTTTTCCAATCTCCTTTTAGAGAGAAGAGTTGGAAGAAGAGTTTTTATCTTAGAAAGTATTATCGCAATCATCTGAACTTTGGTATGCCATGGTTTATCAAGCAATGCTACGGCCAAGAGCTCCTTGGATATATTCTCAAGCACTTTATTACTCGGCTTGTGAATGGGATTTATTTGGAGATAAACTTCCTGAAGAATCTGCTCAAGCAATGATGAATACTCGCTCTTCAAAATCTTCATAAAGTATGGAATCTCCTCAAATCTCCTTGGAAGATAATTTATATTTATCTGTAAATCCGCAAAGAGATGCGTTGCCAAATACGCAAGATCCCAGTTTCCGATAACGCTGTAGGCGGCTTTCTCCAAACTATAGGCTGTTCGTAGGTCATATGGACAATAATGTACATGGGCAAGTTCGTGACGAAAATACCAAAGCAGATACTCTTTTGGGTCGCAACCTTTGGGAACAATGTTCGGCTTGATGTAAACCTCACCATTAACTGCAAAGAAGGGTTTAGGTCTATATTGCCAATCATCTTTCTCGTCGTCGATCATAAGTCTAGCTGGTGGACAGTGAAGTTCCATCCATGCCTGATTAAAGACCTTAATTATGTCATCAATTTGCCCGCTCATCTATTTTAGTCTCCATCGGTTATGACCATAAAATCGCCATCCCATTTGCGTCGCTATGTCTTCGCCCGGCTTCAGTAACCCCTCATTAATCCACTTATCCTCCATCCTTGTAAGTTCTTCGGCAAAAACTACGTCTTCAACTGCGGCGTCCCTCGCCAATCGATAGATTGAAGGATTGAACCCCTTCACCAGCTCATTAAGCAAAGACCATTGCCTTCTTATTCGTCTATCCTCCATTTTTGCCCTTTCTCTCTCAAGTAGGTCCAGTATGTCACTTATAATATTTCTCGCTCGAATTAGGCTTAATCTATGTGAGAAAACCCATAAAGCCATCTGAAATAAATCATCCATGCTAAATTTACCATAAAGCCACTTAACAGCCTTTGCGAGATGCGTTAAGGCAACCGTCGCTCTTTCGCTTACAGGTTCCTTTATCATTCCACACGTATCACGTATAAAGTGGCATCCTTCACAGAGCGTTGGGGGTTTGACTTCCGAATTCTCTTTTTCCCGTATACAGGATTGAAAATCTCTGACAAGTAAATTAATATACCCAATTATTTCCGGGTCTATTTCTATACTAGAAACCTCCTCCCTGATTTCCTGAAGCTCCTCAAACGATAACACTTGCGGCATGGATTCCACAAGATTCCAGTCGTATTTGTCCAGTAGCTCTTGAAGCTGAAACTTTTCGCTAAGGGTTAGTGTTCTAAGAAATATGCATATATCAAATC
>JAGTRH010000040.1 GCA_018396795.1 Candidatus Bathyarchaeota archaeon | reverse complement strand
GAAGGTTCATGGTTTGCCTTGGGCCTGTCAGCTCCTTATTCGACTTCCTAACATTCTTTATAATGCTTTTCATCTTTAACGCTTCTGAGCTACTATTCCAAACCGCCTGGTTCATTGAATCCCTATCTTCACAGACCCTTGTAATCTTTGCAGTTAGAACAAAGAAGACTCCTTTTTGGAAAAGCAAGCCTAGCCGACCCCTACTCCTCAGCAGTATAGCGATAATAACATTTGCACTGATAATTCCCTACACGCCATTGGGAGAAATTTTCAAATTCGTAAGGCCTCCAGCAACTTTCTATATAGCCTTAGCGGTTATCCTCGGCGCCTATATAACACTAGCTGAAATCGTCAAAAGCTGGTTTTACAGGAGGTATGGCTACCGCCTAGAACAAACCCTTATCCCACCCAAGAAGATTGGGATATACCTCACCAAGACTGCAAAGCTCATCCAAAATGTTATAGCCACCATCTGTCTACGCCCAGAAGACGAAATAACAGTTGACTCCCTCCTAGAAGATTTGGAAAGAAGCATGGAATATCCACTCGATTACCACCAAATCGGCCACATAATTCGACACTTAAAACTCGCAGGACTCGTAAGCTTTGAGTGGCATCAAAGAACAATCAAACGGGAAAAACAATTAAAGGAATACGTGACAAAGCAGTTAATGACGAGCGAGCTATGGCCGAAAATAGTTCAAGATTGGCATAAAATTATCGGGATTATTAAAGAAAAATACGGGAAAGTAAACTCAGAATATCAAAAACTCTTACTTCATAAAATCTCTGAATAATCTCAAGAAATTAATGGTTCGTTCTCTTTCCCTAAATCTTCGGAGAGACTCCCCTGAACTACAAAATTAATCCATCATTCTTTGAGATGAGAGAGAAATTTTTTCACTTTCCTTCTTGCTATGTTCACTTTCTCTAACTTGACAGGGGCAGCCTTCCAATTATCACGCTATCTTTAATTAAAATCTATTTAATTTTTAAGGAGCAAGAGGAATGAATTCACATAGTCCAGTAGGAGTATAACCTTAGTTCCCTATTGCCAATTTCAGACCTGACGAAATTTATGACGTCTTCGTCACTGATATACATGTTCCCTAGTTCGTCAATTCTCAATTGTATTCCAGTCTTTCTTAACCTGTTTCCACTCGCGGTATCTATAAAGACATACTGCGCATCACTTGTTGGCAGAATTAATCTTAGGGCCGTTAAATGCCTAGCTGGAACACCCATCTCGATTCTATAAGCCATCTCTTTCACATTATATTTTTTAATCAACTGCTTAAACTCCTCCCAAGAATCAACCCTAATAACCCCGCCGCCCAAAGCAACCCCTCCAAATCTAAAGATTAGGAAAGCCTACTTTTAAATTTCAGCATTAGAACACTATTATCAATCAACCTTTTACCGAACTAATTATTTTCTGCAATTAAAGCATAAGTCGGTCTCTTCATTCGTCCAGAAGATTTTCCCGCAATTTCTGCACTTAACTTTCTTTAATAGAAATTTATCCCTTTGTTCTCTTTGTCCCATGGTTATTCGCTTCGGGAAGGCTATGGCTTTCCTTGGACATATGGACTCACAAGCGACACAAGCATAGACGCAGTTATGCGGGTTAATGACAACAGCTTTACCGTCGAGTATCCCGTAAACGTTATGTGGGCAGAACTCAACGCATTTGGGTGCATCAAAACCAGCGCAGCCATCACATTTATCTGGGAAAATTGTTGGATACCAAATAGCTTTTCTCTCCAATTTTTCACCCCAACAAAATGATATAGTTAATTGTGCAGCTTGCTATAGTGATCCACTCAGTGACCCATATAGTAGCCCGAAGATTACGCTTTCGGCCCAAGCGATAATAATATAGTTGACTACGATTTTCCAACCAGAAATCTTTGATACCGCTAGAGCGTTTGCGAAGTCATAAGGCTGCCCCATAAGCCAGCTTAATAATGCACCTTTTGAGAGTATTACGCCCTCTCTAATCCATATGCCTCTCCCCAAAACTATTTCAACAAGCGTCGGTGTGTAGAGTGGTCCACCTAAAACTGAAGCCAAGAGAACACCATTCATGCCAGTTAAATATTCTCTTATTTCTTCTTCTGGGAGGAAAGCCTCCAGGTAGCTTACGGCCATTAATCCAACTATAAATATGGTAGAACTTGCCTCCCTAAATAACCGGCAAACTTCAGCGCGGCCATTAATTTCTCATCTAAGGGTGGTTTAACAACCTCCACCGCGGCACTTGGCAACACGCTGCCTGCTTGATATTTTCTTTCAATCTCTTTGCCCCAAGGCATCTTAGATATAACAATGCCGACGGTAAGAGCCACAATAATTGAAGCCATAACTCTTACTCCAGCAATCTCCCAAGAAATGAGCTCGCCAGTTAACAGGATCGCTAAAATGTTAGATGCTGGAGCCATTAAAAGGAATGTTAGAGCCGGACCTATGCAGGCACCAGTATACAGAACCCCTGCAAATAGCGGGACCATCGTACATGAGCAAACCGTTAAGAATGGTGCTATTCCAAGCGCTATTATGTATCCCATAATCCTGCTACTACTCATATACTTGGTTATAGCTTCCTTAGGCACAATTTCATAGATTAAACCGGCGGCTGAAAATGCAAAAAGTAGACAGATCCATGCGTGGCTAAAATAGTCGTACAAATATACTAGGGGTATGAGCCATACTGGATAGGCCTGTAGTTCAAGAGGTTTATAGGCTGGTGCAAGAGAATAAGCTTGTATGCGGCTGTAAATTAAGAGTACTATAATAACCGCTATAAAAGTTAAAATTACGCCCGCCCGAATTGCTCTTTTAGTTTTCTCCCTCATTTCATATGCCTCTACTTGATCTCCTCAAGAATCAGCTTCTCAATCTCATCCGGATTTGGAACGCGCCCAATTATCTTGACAGCGCCATTTATTGCTACTGATGGTGAGACCAAAACTCCATATTTCTGAACGACCTCTCTGGACATAATGTTAACAACAGATATGTTATCAATATATCAATATAGTAATATTTAAATATTGTTATAAACAATTTTTTAATGTGAACTTAATGAGAGAAAATCTAAACAAATTTAGAGCTAAAATTTTTAGGGCCCTCGCCGACCCCACCAGACTTGAGATTTTAGAGATTTTACGTGATGGTGAAAAATGCGTCTGCGAAATTATTCCGCTTTTAGGACAGCCGCAACCAATAGTTTCTAGAAATTTATCTATTTTGAGAAGAACTGGTCTCGTTAAAGTGAGGAAGCAGGGTAATAGGAGACTTTATTCTGTAACAAGCTCCTCTATATATCATTTAATTGACCCTATTACAATCGACTTAGTAAATGTACTTACAAAATACGCTTTGGAACATTTAGTTTAAAATATTTGTTGAAGTGAGAGTCTGTGCAAGTGGAAATTAGCATTGTTGAAAGAACTCCTTGTCTTCTTGAACCTAGGAAGATTCAGGTGACCGCTCAGGCTGATAGGCCGCTTGGCGAAGTTGTTCCGATTCTTTACTTGGCTATTCCCCATTCACAGTATGCTAAGGCCTTCGGCTCAGTGACATTTACACTTGAGGGCAAACTTGTTACGGTTTATTCAACTGGAAAGATTAATCTCGGCTGTGTTTTAAGGGAGGATATTGCGGTAAGGCTCCTAGAGAAACTCAAGGCTATACTTAACAAAGCCTACGAATATTATGAGACCCACGGTGCGCCAGATCCCCGGCTTCCCGAGACTAGACAGAGACTTAACCCGCTTGAAATATATAAGCATCTACCGAAAACAAACTGCAAGGAATGCGGCGAGCAAGGATGCTTCCCATTCGCCGTAAAACTCGCAAATGGGGAGAAAACTCTACAAGAATGCACTCAAATCCAGCAGCCAAAATACAGCGATAACAAAACCTACATAGAAAAAATGTTAGAACCAATAAAACTAGAAATTGAAATTTAAGAATAATCTCAGGTTAATATTATGATTCCAATACACTTTCCTCTTAATATAAGATATCTGATTTATCATTTATCTTTTCAATTATCAATTTATCTAAAACGCCTAGAGTTCAACTTATTAGCTGAAATGCAAAGTTAATTTCTAAGAATTACAGAAAGAGGATTAATGTTAACATGGTGAGAAAAAGTTTATTAGATTCTTCCTTTTATTTATAGGCTTAACGGTGAATAAAGCCATTTGTCGTTTGAGATACAGGATCTAGCAGATATTTTAAGAGTTCTAATCCTCATAGAGCTCGATAAAAAAGCAGTTTCAAAATCCAGTTTAAAACGCAAAATAGATAACATCTGTAGTGGACGATTTAATATTGAAGCCAGGGATTTTGATGAGACCCTTAAAAACATGGTTGAAGAGGGGCTTTTATCGATATCAGGCAATTACATTAAACTAACTGGTAGAGGAACTGAAATTAGTAAAGAATGGAGAAGATTCCTTTTAAAGAATGAACCTATACTAGAGGTTATTGCTGGTATAGCTGATGGAGTAGTAACAAGCCTTGTGATAATTGCATCATCTATCATAGCCGGGTTAACGGCAAAAATGATGTTAATCGCGTCAATATTAAGCCTTATAGTTGTTTCAATAACAAACTTCTCAAGTTTCCTTCTTGGCGGAATAACCGAGGATCTAGCGGATCTAACAACATTACAGAACCTAATAATTTATAGTCTAAGCGACATTCCAGATAAAAAAGAGAAGGAAAAAGCGATCTGCCTAGCTAAGGAGCTTCTCAATTTATTACGTAAGAAGAGAAGCAAAATGGGCTTTTTATCAGCTTTAACATGTGGAGGAGCAACATTCCTCTCTACGATAATACCTATAGCAGCATATCTCATCTTACCCCAGCCATTCGACATACTATTCTCGTTTTTAATTATTGGAATAATGGCTAGCTTATTTCTAGTACACTATCGCTCACGCAAAATGAGAATACACTGGAAAATAACACTACTACAGACAATAGCAATTATAATTGGAGCCGTATCTGCCTCACTACTACTCGGCACCAACATTTAACATTCCCTACACTCTAGCGCTAATAACCCTAAGACCATGACAAAAATAACCAGATTTTAAGTAGGTCTACTAGCTTTTCTTATTCATTGAGTCTCTTGGGTAGCTGAAGGAGGCTTGCGAAAGAATGAGGCTTATGAATTACACCGATATTTCCATTTCACTGGAAGATTTGCTTGATAAGGAGACCTGGGAAGTAGAACGCCGCTCCACCACCGTTCATGTTAGGGTCGATCACGACATTTTGAAAGGTTGGGTTATTAAGGTTTACTGGCTGAATAAGAATGCGAGAAAGCCCTACAGAGGCCAGTTTGATTCATCCAAAAAATTAATCACAGTTGGCATAAGCCGAAAAATCACTTATCCATTTTCAGCGGAGATTCCTGTTAAAACCAATAAAACCCGTTTCGGCTACAAGTATGTTACCGAGAAAGTTGTGTTTTACAGCCCAAAAGAGTTAATTAGATTTATTTTTTTACATGAGTTCAGTCACTTAATAGATTACCTTAGAGGCTTAAATCTAAACTTCAAGCAGACTAAAGCTAACAGATTTGCTCTAAGATATTTAAGGTGACTCCTCATGGTGAAGAGAAGCCCGTTCTGGAGTAGAGTTAGAGAGTTAATACGAGAAAAAGCAGTCGAACTCTATATGCTGGATCACATGCACCTGGGGGTTTTTAATACGCCAACAGAAAGGGAATTAAAGGAAGGCGGATACTACGAGAGAGCGAAGAGAATCATTTTAAGGCAAATAGCCCTTGAAAAGCCGCTGAAAACTCTTGAGGAGCTGGAGGAAGAAGAGTTATAAACTTACCTATTACGTGAGAGGGCTACTAAGATTCTCCTGACTCAACTATTGAGAAACCCTCTTTTTTACTTACGTTGTATATTATGTCTGCTGCGTCCTCAACCTCGTGATGGTGCGTTATTACAATAATTTGTGGAATTATTCTTCCGCCCTCCCTGAAGAATGAGTTTAAGATGCTAACTAACTCTCTCCGCCTCTCTTCATCAAGATGCGTTGTGGGTTCGTCCATAATAATTGTCTCAACCTTCCCTGAGAGAACGCGCGCTATAGCCAACCTAAGGGATATTGCAAGCGCAACTCTTTCACCCCCGCTAATCTGCTCTATGCCCTGAAGGCCAGCGGGTCCAACAACAGAAATATTATAGTCGTCATCAATCTGAACATCCGAGAACTCTAGGTTAAATCTCTCAAGAAAATCCCTCGTTAACCTCTCCAGCATAGGTCTCGACCTAGCTCTAATCAACCGCTGAATACCATCCTTATGGAAAGCGCTCCTAATATTCTGCAGAATCCTAACAAACCCTTCAACCCTGGTTCTTTCCCGCTCTTTTTCTAAAAGCTGCCTTAACTCCTCCTCACTGCTCTCTTTCTCCTTCCTTGCTCTCTCAAGCTCCGCCCTTAACCAACTTATTTTACTGATCACTTTAGTTCTCTCAGAAACACTCACATCGTAAATTTGTTGCACTTGCCTATGGTAACTCTCGTCATAGGCGAGTTCCAAAATTTCAGCCTTAACTCTTTCAAGCTCCATACTTTCAGTTGCAACTTCACTCCTTAAGTTCTGAACCTGAATTTGCAGAGAACCTTTCTTTTTCGCCAGCGGCTCATTTCTATCATACTCAGATTTCTTAAGTCTTAATTCAGCCAGCTCTTTCTCAGGATTTACTGGCCTATATCCAAGCTTACTTACTAAAGTCTCCATTTCACTTGAAATCGTAATTATCTCTCTGTTTATCTCGTCAAGTTTGGCTTCAATCTCCTCTTTTGAAGGCCATTTGCCGAGCTCACGCTTTGCAGAATCATACTCCCTATAAGCCTCCTCAAGCCCCTTGATCTCATCCTCAAGCCCTTTTAATTCAGAGTCTATTCTCTCTAGAATTTCTGCCTTATTTCTCAAAACTTCTATTTCAGATAAATATTGACCTACTTTATTATCCAAATTCTTTATCTCACTTGCAAGCTCAATTACTCTCTTCGGATCAATAGATGCCATATTTTCCAGGCTTTTTTCACATGCACGCTTTTGAACTTCAATATTTTCTAGTTCTTGATGAAGCGATTTCATTTCATCTAGGCTTTCGCACTTTACTTTCTCAAACTCCTCTTGGAGTCTTAATCTATGCTCAGGGTTTAACTCTCTTCCGCAAATTGGACACACATCGGTCTCAGATATGCTGGATAACTTGAACTCGAGATCTTCAATTCGATTTTTAACGCTTCCTATCCTCTCTTTTATATTGCTTGCTCTCTTCTCTAACTCGGCCTTTAAAGCACTGAGTTCGCGCTTCTTTTTATTAAGAACAAATCCGATACTTTCGCATGTAACTTCCTCGTCTAGGGCAAGCGAACATTCGCTGAGTAACTGCGCTAAATTCATGGTTATTTTTTCCCGTTTCTCCAAAGTTTCTTTATAAAGTCTTTCCAGCTGAATAAGCCCCTCTTTAGCGCCCTCATAAATTCTTCTTTCCTCCCTCTTTTGACCGAGAATGAGATTCTTGCTTCGGTAGTTCTCGTAAGATCTCTCATTTCGCGCCAATATGCCCATTAATTCTTCTACATGCTTGAGCTTTTGGTGCTCATAATTCATGTCCTTCTCTCTCTCACTTAATCTCCGATACAATTTGTAATAGTCTTCCATCAGTGGAAGCCTTGCAACAGACTCTTTTAGACTCTCAATTTTTGCAAAAGCAGCCTCAGCCTCTTCAAGCTCAGCCTCTTTCTGCTTCAGATTACTGGTTAAATTCGCAATTTTCATATCTAAAACTGCCCTTCTCGAAACTAGTCCAGAAAAAATGTCCTTTTTTCGATTGAGCTCCTTTAATTGCACCTCAAGAGCACTGATCTCCTTCTCAATTTTCTCAAGTTTTGCCATTTCAGAGCTGAGTGAAGACCCTAAGCCCTCTATCTCCAACTTCAAATTTTGTATTCGGCTTTCAACCTCAGGCTTTCTTTTCAATTCGCCATCCAGAGAAGAGATAATATTCTCGTATTCGCTTATCACTTCCCTCATAAGCTGATAGGCTCTTTCAAGGTCCTCAATTCCAAGAAGTCTAGAAATTATCTCTTTCCTATTAGACGGCGTCTCGGTAACAAGCCTCTCTATTTCCCCCTGCTGAACATAAACGGATTGAAGAAAGAGATGCTCATCCAGACCAGTAATCTTCTTTATCTCAGAAACTACTACCCGCCCGCCGCCTCCAGCAATAATCTCCCTCCTCCCGTTATGAACCCTGAATAAATGACCTCTCACCTGCCTCCTTTTTCGGTCAATATCCCATTCTACAGCGTAATGTACTCCTCCTTCACTAAACTCTACAACAACATTCGATCCCTCAGCGCTTCTATTAACTAGATTTTCATTTCTTCCCCTACTATGAACGTTAAAGAGACCGAAACTTACGGCATCCAAAATTGATGTTTTTCCAGCCCCATTAGGCCCTACAATAACGTTGATTCCATAGTCAAACTTAAGTTCGCTATCTTTATGTGAAATGAAATTTCTAAGATGCACCCTTTTTAGCATCATTTTTCATCATTCTCCCAAAATAATCCTCAGCAATCCTCTTCGCTTCTTCGATATCTCCAGACCTTAAAACGTTGTATAACTCGTAACCCAACTCTGCAACCTTTTCATCCCTCAAATATTCCCTCAAAAGTGCGTTTACGTTAATATCGCCCGGCTTTAACTCAATAATGCTCTTTTCATGCTCCTCAAGAAAACGAGGGCGAAAATACAAGACCCTGCCAGATAAGGCCCTATTTAAGGCTTGCTGGGCTTTCTGTCGGTCAATTTCTTTTCCCTCTACAGTTACATGCACTATTGAAGGCTTCCTGTGGGCATAAGCTTTAAGGGATTCAATAAACCTTTCCAACTTGACATCCAAATTAGCATAATCTATTTTAACCTCCAACTGCGGTCTAATCCTTTCAAGATCGACTTCTCTAACATCAAGTTTTTCCTTGCTGATGTCAACAACGTAAAAGCCTTTTCCACGTTTCTCCCAATCGCCGATTTCATCGCTTTTCATAATCTCGGTTGAACCGGAGTAGGCGAGTTCACCGGCTCCAAATGATGCACGCACCCTACTATGCAAGTGCCCCATAGCATAATACCTAAAATTCCTTGGCAATTCATCCATCCTTAGCTCAAAAGCCTCCTCGAAAGCGAAAAATCTGTCAATAGCCTGATGTAAAGCTATTATGCTTACAGAATAATTCGCAGCTATAGAGTCGAGCTTCTTTAGCTCTTCGACCA
>JAGTRH010000004.1 GCA_018396795.1 Candidatus Bathyarchaeota archaeon | reverse complement strand
GAGGAGTTCTCAGCTAGCGGCACAATTCTTGAGGAAACCTCTGGCGGAATGCCGAGGATATAGGCTAGGTTCATAGCTGGGTCAGCGTCAACGGCTAGTACGTTGTAACCTTCACGTGCATAGAAACGCGCTAGTGTTCCGGCAATTAGGGTCTTTCCCACGCCACCTTTTCCGGCAACAGCGATTCTCAAATACACTCACCATCATCAGGTATGTCTCATAGTCTTACCGCTGAAATACGCGATTCACCAGAGTGATTCGCCTCTTTGAACTTATTGATTGAAGAAGCTTAGCAGCCTCTTTAGGTTTGCTAAAGGACTCAATCTTTCCAGCTTGCCGTTTTCTAGATACTTTAATGCAATCATCAACTATGCAGCTAAGAACGCATGCTGCACAATATACGCATAGATCTTCAACTATATTTACTTGGCCGTAGCCCCAGTATAAGGCTTTTGTTGGACAAGCTTTAATACAGAGTTTGCATTCTATACCTTGGCATATTCTATCGTTAATCTTCACACTTCCCTCACTAAAATATTCTTTTATACCAAGAGATTTCAGGAGATCAGATCTGCGCTCCCTTTTTCTCTTAGTATTCTCATAAAGCAGTTGAAATATGTCAATACCTTTTGATTCATTCATTACCTGACACGCCAGCAGTGGATTGAAAGTAATCTTTTGAATTTAAAACCTCCATTAATATCCAGCCCTACCCATTATTTCCTTAACCGAACAGTATGCAGGCGAATCTTCCGGAATATCAAGGAGAGATCTTCCGGAGAGTATGAACCTCTCGACATTCTCATCGTATTGTATTTTTCCTAGAAATTTAAGGCCCAGTCTCCTCTCAACATCGCTTCCCAATTTTTCGGGGAACCTATAGCCGCCAATAACATAAAAGTTATCGAATTTTATATTAACTTCCTTAGATATTCTGTATGCTCTGGCGACGTGTTCAAACGATTTCTTTGATGGATCTATTAAATCAAATATATCATTTACATTGGATGTTATCCGTCTATTCAAATGCTCTAATCCAGCTGGGGTGTCGATGATGACATTTTTATAAGCCTTTGTTATTTTCTTCATGGCGCCTTTCAAGGCCTCATTTGGTAGACAGTAGCACCCCTCAATCCATTTTGGACCTATTGCTATTAGATCAAAACTTTCGCCCTCATATAGACCTCTTTCCCAAATCTTGCTTTCTATTCTCTCAGATGGCGGTACGCCAACCATTGTTCCGCCACTCTCGAGAAAAGTCTCAGCTATAAGCTCAGATATAGTCTTCCTGCCCTCGCCTTCAAAATCTACACCCAAAGCATCAGCTAAACTTTGATCCGGATCCGCGTCAATTAAGAGAATAGGGGTTTTACTAGTCTTGATAAAATATTTTGCCATAAGCGCGACAAAGCTAGTTTTACCAGTTCCGCCTCTACCCATCGAGACTATTAACTTCAATTCCAATCTCTTCTAAGAAAAGAGGGAGTGGAAATTAAATATTACGTTTCTTTTGGCGGCCACTTATCCTTAAGGAACGCGGGTATGCCTGAGGAATCTCTGGGACCAACTAAGACACGCCAACCGCTCAACTCTTCTATTTCGCCACTTAGTCTTGCGGCTAATCCAGGTATAATTAGATATCTATGCTTAACTTTCTCCTCTATACCCGATTTCTTAATCGCATCTGCAACAGTTTGCGCTGTCAATATTCTTCCAGCAACAGAACTCTCAACGCTTATTCCGCCAGTATCAACAACTATTAAGTAGCAGTCTATGTTTGCGGATTTAATATCCGACTCAACTGTGAAGTATGTTAACGCATAGTTTGTTGTAAACATTACTGGTGAACCCTCGTTTGGATTGCCGAATATTTTTAGGCCGGGCTCGACTGAAACTGGTTTCCTTGGATCAGTATATAAATTGAACCTTAGGACAACATTTGGTAAAAGAACCCAACCCTCAAGGCTATGCATTATGAGTAGATCCGCGTATCTAGCCATGAGTAAAGCGGCTAAGCAAGCTTCCTTCCATTGAAGAACCTCCTTTGGGGCATCTCTTCTAAGCCATACTGTCATAGGTACACCAACCAATGGATATCCGAGAAGCCTATCATCGCCTTTACATGCACTCCTTCGTATCATAGTAAAATTAGTAATAGTCTCCGAAAGCCCGTTTTCAGGAAATGTTCCTGGATCAAGAAGTAAGTCCTCAACGCCGTATTCTAAGAGCGTCTTCACTAGAGATTTCAGAAGTTCAATATTATTTTGGGCGAAGACTGTCAGTGGGCAGTTGTACATGAGTGCTAGCTCAGCCATCTGCTTCCAATTGCGTTCCGTTGCAGCATATATTAACGGCCTGCGCTCATAAACCAGTTCTAAGGCTGCCTTCATAACTTCGGGATTAAATGTACATAATATTAGTGGCAATTTGGTTGTTTTTGCAACGATTTCTACAGCTGACTTAAATTTATCTGGATTATTTGATGTCGATCTAATCGCTATCATGTCGAGCTTCAGTGTTCGCCCAATATAGTTATATGTAAAGCTTTCAACGCCCCTAACGCGCTCCAGAATCTCGTTTTCCGGCATTTCATCGGTTACATCGATCGCTATTGGTGTCGGATTATAATACGTGAATTCATGTCTATACATTACGAGTTTACCGCCAACCTTAACAGCGTTTTCTCCTACGCCGATAACAATTTCTTTAACGGCCGGTGCTAAAATCTCTCTTAACCTAGTATATTCGCTTTTATACTTATCCTCTTCAATAAGAGGGGCGCACTGTTCTATTGGAACCTCCCTGTTGACAACTTTAGTTGCGAAAGCCATACAGTTCTTTTCGCCACATTTACCGCAGTTTGTTCTTGGGAGAAGCATGTAAATGTCCAGCGGGCTTAGCTCCCTAATACTCTTTTTGATTTCTTTCTCACCCAATAACCTAAACCTCCATACATTAAAGTAGGACCTACTAGAGGCTATATTCTAATAGTGACCCAATCAGCTATATCCTCTGGCTTAAATTTTCCTCGACTTAGCATATTGTTGACTACTTCTTTAACAGTGTGAATTGCGGCTGGATGCATCATCATAAACATATCTACACCAGCTAGAAGTAATGTTAACGCGGTTATCGTCTCCCATAATGGACCCCTCATCTCCCTTGGCTCCCATTCAGGGCCAAGCTTCATCCAAGCCTCTCTGGCCGCCCACGCGTTTGTTGACCCTGAGGATGTTGGATGCTGCAGCTCTATATCGCCTCCTAATGCCGCAAGCCTAGCCCTCTCGTGAATTGTGTACGAGTATTCTATGCCGTAGCCTAAAGCCGCCGTTGTCAAGTCCATTACAATACTATCTCTTGGCAGATACTCGTAAAGTCTCCTGTTTAACTCCTTAGCTCTATTTAGCTCCATAGCTGTAAACGCCAACACGACATGATTATGCTCCCTAGCGGCGCTAGCAACCTCGCCTAAAACGCCGGCATCAGCCATATCAAGTGTAACCGAACTTAGCATAACTCTCTCTCCATGCGCAACTTCAGCAACCCTCTTAAATACCTCAGCGTCTTTCTTCGGGTCACCACACCCGCCAACGATTACTGGAACGTCAACCGCCTGAAGAACATTCTCAATTGTTTTCGCAGCATCTGACGGTGGGGTATTCTTAATGAGCGGATCAGTACTAATAAGATGAACTGTAACCATATCTGCACCAAACTTTTCAACGGCAAGTTTAGCCCAAGCAGCGGGGTCGCCTATAACATCCTGAACATGCACTTTTAAAGCTCTTGGCAGACTTACCTCCATATCAAATACGTCAGCTGAGATTGCCGGGGGGTTAGGTGGAACCTCCTCAAAGAGGTAGAATGATGGAGCGGACTCTCCTCCAACTTTCACAACCTTCCCTCTCGAACCACCCTCAGACCTATTTGCGCCAAGTTTAACTTCAATTATTTTCCCGGGATATGCTTGGACTGGAGGTTTAAACTCGGCTTTCAATATTTCAACTGGTTTTTCTGGTAGCGCCCTTGGTGGAGCAACCGCCGGGAGAGATGGCTGAATTGGTATTGCTGAGGGGACAAGCGTTGGAATAAATATCTCAAGTTCTTCCGCATGTATTTCGACATCCTCAAGCTCTACCTCGCCGAGTTTACTCAGTAGTTCTAAAAGTTTTGGACCGATTTTTATCAGCGCGCCTATTTCCTCTTTTTTCTCTTTCTTATTTTCAGAGCCCATACCCATTTCACTCTCCTTTAGATTTAATTATCCTAACCTTTTTAGCATGTATCTTAACATTCTTGAGGATTAATCTGAAGCCTCCAGCGGCTCCCACGCTGACTGGAACTGTTAACTCAGCTGCTGGTGTGGGCTTAGATTCCTCCACTGGCCTCTCAGCCACAGCTGCAACTGCAACCTCCTCTTTAGGTTTAGCCTCCCACTTCTTTACTATCGGATGGCTCTTAGCAACCAGAAACTGCCTTAACTCATCAATTGTTTTAACCTCCTTCTCAGTCGGTATTTTGTCCACCAGATCCTTTGGAATAAACTCTTTAACCCTCTCCTTCACAACCTCAGGAACCCAAACTATACGCTCCCAGCCCCCATCAGCCTGTAAAAATTTTTGTGAGCGCATATATTCAATGGATATACCGTGGAATCCGTCAACTTGCCTCCCTCCAGCCGTTGAGTCAGCTATTGTTGAGAAGGATAAACCGATGGGAGTATTCTCGGTGAACCCCCTATGAACTACGCCGAATCCATCAACCTCGGGTATATAGAATGCAACCGCCTCGAAGCATCCACAGGATGTGTGCGGATAGCCAAAAGCTGTATAGAGCCAAACCCGACGTATTTCTCCACCAGACTTAAGTTTAACAACCTCGTTAACTCCGGTATACTCGCCTTTTACTGGATCTATACACTCGCCCTTCTCAATTCTAAAGACCGGCCCTTTCGGGTCTACTCTAGCCGCGGCTCTACCATCGAACCAGCTTATTGCACCACAGTTTGAATACCTCTGTGGTGTAATAACGCACACGTGTGTCGGCGCAAAGGATTGGCATAATGTGCAACCGTAGAAGGCATCGGCCTCCTCATCTTTCAGGCCTCTAGCCCTGGCATCACGCTTCTCGTAAGTTTCCATTGCCTCTTTAAATTTCTCTTTAACTATCTCTGGTTCAGTTATGAATGTTACTTGAATCTTCTCGATTATAGGGAGATCGCTCTTAAATAATCTCTGAAGAACTTTACCAATATAGATGAAAGAGTTTAGGCCCTTATCAAATGATTTCTTGCTTATTCGTATCCAAATGTCGTATCTTTGGTTTAAGTGCATAACGCCTTCGATGTAGTTGACGTATTCATGTATTCGCCGCTCTATTACGCCTTCTAGTTCCTCCTCTAGCTCTTTGCCCGCAACCTCGATATATATGCCAAATGGATAAGATTTCTTCTCCAGATCCTTTATATCCGGACCGATTATCGATATTTTTCCATCTTCAACCTCGTCCATTTCTCGAACTTTGACTAGTTCGAATTTGTGCTCCACCCTTGGTCCGCCGAGCTCCGCATATGCATCCTGCCATCTTATTCTTTCGCCTTCATATATTATGCCTACATCGACTGGTATATCCGCAAACATTGACAATTCTACTTCACCTCCAAACTTTTAATTATAACCTCAAGATTCTTCTCCCATTCACTTTGGGATATATTCGGAAATGACCATGAGGCGTGAGGTTGATAATACATATCTAATGAGACGGTTTTAAGCGTTGGTGAGAAATGCTTTAAGCCTGAGAGGATAAGCCAGCTTGTGTAATACTTGAATCCTATAAATAGCACTAGATCATACGGGCCTTTTCCTTCAAGCCCCATCCAGCTAGAATCCGCGAGCCTATTTGCTATATCAACCAAGGGCATGCCAACAACCCTAGTATACCCTCTCTTAATAAACTCGCTTTGAATATTTGGTGTGGAAACTATTGACATATCGCCAAGCTCAGCGATACGAATAACGTAATCAATGAGAGCGCCACTATTCAGCCTTATCTCAGCGGTTTTATATCCAGAAATTAGCATTGGATTCTTTGAACGCTTAATTAACGCCGAAACAATTTGCGGATTATTTATAACCAAAGCTTTTTTAGGCCCAGGTATCTCAGCCGTCTGCCATGGTTCAGTTTGCCTAGCAGTGCTCATCACTCACCCACCCTCCTCCTTACGAGTCTAGGCAGAAGAGTTGGATCAGGTATAATATTCTCCTTCCATCCTTTCTCTTCAAGAACTTTTATTATTTCATCACGCATAGTCAACGGGACATCTGCTAATGTGCGCACATACAGATGCACATCATCGGGAATAACCCCAAAGAAGCGTTTGCTAAGGTCTATATAATGCGAAAGTTTGATCGCCCTACCCTTAGTTGTATCGTTCGGTCTCATGCATAGTTTGGCGATCATAACCATGGCCTCTTCTTTTGTTTCCGCAGCATAGAATAGGTGCTCAGGGGCGGGACCAACGTAGACTTTCTCGCCCGTTCTAGCATCGTAAACATACCAGTCTTCAGGTTTATCCTTTCGGCCCAATAGCATGCGCCTATATTTTAATCCATGCGGACCTACAATTACTGGAACCCCAAGCCTCCAGAACCCGCTAGCTATTGCAGCCGCCTTCTGAGACATGGCCCCCCAGGCAACACCTACGGCGCCAACCCTGTTAAGTATGTAGTCAGCTATCTCCTCATAGTTCCCACGCAATCTTCGCTTAGCGAATATGCTTGCCACCTTTATGGCTGCGCCGGCAATATGCGCGTTCGCAACGCATGAACCAACATTAACTATGCCTCCAGCGTCAAACGTGCCTGGGAAAGCCTCATAGGGACTTTTGCCCTCTTCATCCTTATACATAGCCACAGACATCGCTGCGCATCCAGATGTTACAACTATATAACGTCTTTTAGCGAACTCGATGGCCATTTCAGCCACTTCTATTCCACCTTTAGGATAATTGGCGCATCCAACAAACGCGATGATTCCAGGTATCTCGCCTAGAACTATTGGACCACCCACATTCCTAATCTCAACGTCTTGTATTGCCCCTCTACCAACGCGGATCTTGTACTTCTCTTCCTTAAGTTTTTTCTCAGCCGCCTTAACTATGAAGCTGTGAAGCGGAAGGTTTATTGGGCACGCGCTTTCACATCTCGCGCAGCCGATGCACTCATCGTATAAGCTAGCAAGCGTCTCTAAACTTCCATTTAATGCTTGCGCCAGCGCCTCCCGTATCGGTAGATCATTTGGGCAAGCTCTTCGACATTCATCACATCTTCTGCAGTTTTTGGCACCATTGATCACGTCGCTGACATCAGGTAAAGCCTTAAATTTCATTCTTCTAGGAGCAACCAAGAGAGCTGTTTTTACAGCAACCTCAGCAGCCTTAGCTGGATCCAAAATTAGCGCTCCAGACTGTCTTCCGGAAACAAGATCCTCTACTATTTTATTCACTTCATCCCTTGTCCTATTGAAAAGCCCAAGACAGTTTACGTCGCTTGTCGCTATAACTGGAGCCTTAATCTTTTGCGCTTCTATCAATGTATCAGCTCTAATGCACTGCTCATCTACAACAATAACGTCTGCTACGCCGCTCCTAATGAATCTAAGCTGCCATGAAATTGGCCCGACTATTTTTGCCTTGGGATTATACCGTGTAACATCATGTGCAGTACAGCATAAACCTGTAACTTCAACGCCGCCGTATAATCCGTTCTCCATAAGGTAGTTTACTATTTCAGCTGCCGGCGGAACATTGTGACCGATAACAAGTATAACTGGCTTGGTGGAATCCACCACGCCGAGACCTATCTCCGCAAGGGGGGCCTCGGGATCAGCCTTCGGAAAACCAAGAGCTGATATTTGCGCTATGTCAGCTACTTCCATGCTGACTTGATCTATCATGCCCGCGTGGAAAACCTTCGATTCAAAATCTAGGTTGCTTCCCTCTTGTCCCGTGTGTGTTGAAGATAGTAGTCTTACGATCTCGCGTTCAAGATAATTTAAGACATCCTCAAGGTCGCCTAGGGTTTTAGGCTTAATTCCGCAAACCAATCGGGTTACTGGTGCTTCAACCTCAACATTTAAGCCCCCGACATCTATTGAGTGGTCTCGCCCAAACTTCTCTATTAAATGTTCAACTAGATGTCTGGCATGTGACATATGGGTTGCGGCTCCTATGCAGCATGCCAAGAGAACAATTCGCGACTGCTGCCCGGCCATGTTTAATCCGCATGCGCCACGTTTATCGCCAGTGAGATCACATTTTCCAAATGTGCAAAGGCAACAGACATCACAGAATGGCATATAAAATGGTTTGTATCGTTCTAGTAGCCTAAAATCCCACTCTCTTAAATCAGTTATCGACGGAAAGGTCGTTGGACCAGCTTTTTCAACCCACTCCTCCTTAATTATCTTGCCGATAGAAATCTCAAGATCCTTCAAAAGACCTATGTCGCTTTTTAGCTCCCCAATCTTAACGCGCACATTCTTCTCAGAAGCCAAATTTGATCCTATCCTTAAGAGTTGTTTGGATTATTTAAAGAGGAGCAAAGATGTATTTCTTTTTATCGCTTCTACCTGTAATTAAAGCAAGTAGAGGCAGCGTTTTTGAAGTAATTGTTAATCTTATAAGATTAAAAATAATTACTTCGGTTCTCCGCGCCTAAAATACAGTTTCAGGCGTACAAGTTATCTCTTAGGATACATATTTATCAAGGAATTCTCTATGCATGCGAAAGACTTTTCGCAAAGTCCTGCTTAGATTATCCTGAATTTTCTGCAATTCATTATATATTTTAACATTGTCTGGTTGAGGTGAAACTAAAGTATTCTCGTCTATCTCAACGTATTGATCAGTTATCTCCTGAATTGAAACATTTTCACCCATATAATTACGGTACGTCCATATCGCCTGTAATGCCGCTCCATAAGCGGCTCCTTCATCAATCTTTAAACAGACAACCTCAGTATTGAATATGTCAGCTGCAATCTTACGCCAAGCTCTATTCTTAGATCCACCCCCCGTAAGCCTAATCTGTTTTGGATTGATTCCAAGCTCCCTCATTCTATTCAATCCATAATTCATGCCTAATGTTGCACCCTCCATCGCTGCTCTAGCCAAATGAGTCGTGCCAAATGTTCGACTATTTAAGCCAAAGAAGACTCCTGTTCCATCCGGAACATTAGGCGTCCTCTCACCCTCAAAGTATGGAAGAAGTATCAATCCCTCTGAGCCTACTGGTGCAGCTTCAACAGCATCCGTTAATTCATTGTGCGTCATGTTAAATAGGTTTCTTACGAATTCCGTTGCAACCGTTACATTCATTGTGCAAAGTAGTGGTAGCCAAGCATTAGTTGAATCACAAAAAGCTGCTATTTCACCCTTCGGGTCGATTACGGGAACATCTGAATATGCGTAAATTGTACCTGAAGTCCCGAAGCTTGCGGTTACGATCCCCCTTCTTGTGTTTCCGGTTCCAATGGCGCCCATCATGTTGTCTCCTCCACCAGCACTTACAAGAACTTCATCCCTAAAGTTGAATATCTCAGCAATCTCCTTCCTGACGAGACCAGCCGGTTTATCAGAGCTCTGTAGTGGCGGGAGCTTCTCCTGTAGATTTGGGTCTATTGCCTCTAAAACCTCTCTACACCATGTCCTTGTTCTAATGTTCATTAGAGCTGTTCCAGAAGCATCGCCGTACTCCATAACCTTTCTGCCAGTTAGATAGAAGTTTAAATAATCATGTGGAAGGAGAATAGTATTTAGACGCTTATAATTCCAAGGTTCATGTCTTTTAAGCCAGAGAATTTTCGGGGCTGTAAAACCTGGGGGAATCGATAGCCCCAAAAGATCAATAACTCTCTTTAATCCTCCGAGTTTTCTTATTAGGTACTCGCTTTCCTTAAAAGTGCTTGTATCATTCCAGAGCTTAGCAGGTCTAATAACCTGCCCATGCTCGTCCAACGGAACCAATCCATGCTGTTGTCCTGAAACACCTATAGCTTTAACATTTTTGGGATCAATCCCGACGCTTTCCATGGCTTTCTTAACAGTATAAATTAAGGCGTTAATCCATACAGCTGGATCCTGCTCCTTATGGCCAGGAGGTAACCCTTCTATGAGACCATATTCTTTCGTTGCTTTCCCCAGGACCTTACCAGTCTCGCCATCAACAATAATTGTTTTAGTGCTCTGAGTGCCATTATCAATCCCAATGAAATATTCTTTGCCCATGTGAGCCAAATCCTCCTTAAAGTTTTACTATCCTAATAAATTATTAAGTATATCTCTAAATCTATCTAAATAATCTACAGTTAAGTTAAGCATGGGGATTAGCGTGGAAACGCCAATTTCGCTATCGATTTTAGAATATGAACCGGAGCTCTCTGAGAAAATGGATAGACTAGAGAGCTCTGAAGCATTCATGAAAATAGTAAAACTTATACAGACTGGGAAAATACGCGATGTTCACGTGGATGTTATGAGACCGCCAATGATACCGGGTAAGAACAAATTCTCCACATCTCTCATAAAAAAGTTATATGAGAAACTTAGCGATAAAGTGGCTTTAACCATACATTTAATGGTTAGCTATCCCTTCGAGATAATCGAGGAAATTAATAGATTTATAGAGCCAATAGATAGAGCCAAAATAACGCTTATACTCCAGGTTGAATCCTTTGTTTCCGAAGATGAAGCTCTGGAGGCCATTGAACTCCTGAAGGGCTATGGTTATAAAGTGGGAGTCTGCCTAAATCTCCCTACGTCAGAAGATAGGTTAACAGATAATATAGCTAATAGCGCTGACATAATTCTGTTGATGACGGTTCCAATGGGTTTAGGTGGGCAAAAATATAGAGAGGAGGCCACTCAGAGGATTAAGAAGTTTTCAGCTAGGTTTCCAAACAAAATTATAGAAGTTGACGGGGGTATCGATCCTAAGACAATAGTTAAAGTTTGGAGGGCAGGTGCCAGAGTTTTCGTAATTGGCTCATACATTACTCTTAGCGAAAAACCCGAGGAAGCTCTACTAAATCTCGAAAAATCGTTAAAAATGTGTTCCGAAGCCTATTCATAACTTCTTTCAGCGCTTTCTTCCATTGTTAACTGTGGAATTCTATATGTGGACTTAGCCCTATAGTTCTGTTCAGTGCTCACGGTGATCGTTACTTCCTCACCGCTATAAGCAGACCAATTCCATTTACACGAGAACGTTGCTGTTGAATTTATATTAATAACATAGGGGAGGTTTGGAGTTATATTAGTTGGCGCTAAGATTGTGCCATTCTTAAGTGTAATCGTTATGGTAGTAATGTTTAATGTTATAGGCGAGTTTTCTGAATTCGCCACCGTGATGTTCAAGTAGGTAGGATCATCCGGGTTAAATCCGATCTCCCGTATACTAAAGAGGTTTGGTACATTCTGTATCCATTCAGATATGTAACCTTGCGATGTATTTACGATCACCTTGATGATTTCTCCTTGATGATCAGTCCAGTTCCATTCGCATAAGAGACCAGTTGAATTTGAGGGTTCGAGCCTAATCGGCAGGGAGGGATAAGTTTTCACGCTACTGCTTATGCCACCAGCGATAACTTTTATGCTCTCTAAGTCAACGCCGATTGTTGATCTTTGAGAGTTTCTTATGGTTAGGTTAAAGCGATCTCCGTGTTCCGGATCTAACGTTAAACTTGTGATCTCAACTTCTACTAGAGGAAGCTTCGCCGTTAAAGTACCTCCAGACCCGTCTTCAACTAAAACTATTATGTTGATTGATTGCCCAGTGTAATTCACCCATTTCCAAAGACACTTAAATGTTTCGGAGCTCCCAACATGTAGCCTGTAACCTCCGACCGGTATGGTTGGAGTGATCGATGTTACACGATGGATGATGTTGTCGCCAGTTAAAACCTTAATGCCTAGGATATCTGTTTCCCTGGGTGAGAATGATGGATTAAGAATGGTGATGTTGAAGAATGTTGGGTCTTGAGCTGAAACTGTAAAGTTATAGAGTGATATTACCGGTTTCTCTGGGATTTTTAGCTCTAACGAAACATAGTAACCAACAACCCATAAATATGATAGAAAAGCACCAAATACAAAGGCGGCTACTAAAAATGCAGCGAACAGCATTTTATTTACATTTAAGATCATTAGCATCCCTACCATTGGACTGAATTTAAGGTTAAACATGTTGGGTACGATAGCAAAGATTTCAGCATTTAACCTAATTAAATTTAGCGTTTAAGAGGGTATGAAATTTTTGCAACACTAGGTGTTATAATTTGCAATAAAGCCTATTTAAATGATTTCAGGAAGTTTTCTAGCCTCTCCAGCCTCATATTTGTGGCATTTAACGCCCTCTGTAGTTCGCCTATCTGATTCTTGAGAGCATTTATCTCATTCTGTAAACCCTCGATTTGACCCTCAATTTTCTTTAAGTCTTCAATTGATGCAACATCATACCCTTCAACAACACCCCTAATTATAACTTTATGGGAACGGAATGGTTCTTTCCTCTCTTCCGCAGCAGACATCTAAAACATCACACTCCTAATAGAAATAGTGTAAAGGCTGTAGTAAATAAATAATTTTTGGCTAAGAACAAAACCTTTATTAATATAGAATATAATTTTTCGGGCATCCAATGGCGGGTGAGTGGCGGCCCACCTCCACCCGTTCCGCCATATAAACCCCGGTGTAGGAGGTGGAATATTGAAATTTGAAAGTAGAGAGATATCATTAATAGTATTCCTCGCTACGATATACGCTGTTGGCGTTGTATTCTTAGCGCCAATAAGCTTTGACCCAAGGTTTCAAGTTAGAATCGCTGATGCATTACTACCATTATCTATAATTTTTGGAATCCCGGCATCAATAGGCTTTAGTTTAGGCTGCTTAATAGCAAACTTCTTCGGAGGCTTAGGGGTAATCGATGTTATTGGTGGTGGCGCAGCAAACTTTCTGGCATGTACACTGGCATGGCTTATAGGGAGAAGTGGAATAAAGCGGAGATTTTTAGGTTGCATAATTGAAAACCTCACTATAACGGTTATAGTAGGGTGCTATCTTTCACTCATCTATGGAATACCAATGGAGACAAGTCTATTGGGAGTTTTTATTGGTTCTTTAATATCAATTAACATTCTAGGCTTCTTACTTTTAGAAACACTTTATAGAAGGGGTATAGCAGAAAAATTTGTTAGGAAATAAGGTGAATGTCTAGTATTGCCCCAAAGAACCATCTCTTCTAGCGGCGTTGTAACCTATTTTGAAGGTGTATAAGGCTATAGGTGTTGCAACTATTACGAAGATTATCAGGCTCAGGACGTTAGATAGTATTGCTGGTGATGCCAAGTCTTCACCGGACTGGAGACAAAGTCTTATGCCGTCAAGGGAATATGTGAGCGGAAAAGCTCTACCAACCCACTCAAGATACCAAGGTAGAAGCTTAAGCGGATAGAAAACGCCGGAAACAAGCTGGCTCATCCATGAAAACGCCCAAGTTACTGGACTACCCTGTTTAACCTTCATTATTACCCCGGCGCTCAGGATTCCAATATCCATGTGACTTGCAATCAAAAGCAAGGTTAAAATTATAGCCGTCAGAATCGATGACGGGGTCACGTAGAATTCTGCTCCTAGAACGATGCCTATAAGGAGCGACATTAAGAGTAGGGCGGATGAAACTATGAATGAGAAACAAACCTCGCCGAGAAGGAATATTTTAAAGTCAGTTGCAGTTGAAAGAATTGTCTCCATAGTCCCATTCCACTGCTCCTCGCGTATACTTTCATTTATACTTTGAACTGCAAAGTGAACATATTGCTGGAATGCTATTCCTATTAAAGCGAATGTGAAGTATCCGCCAACCGCATAACCAGCTTCTTGAACTTGATGTGATGTTGTAATTAGCGAGAAGAGGTAGTATGTGATTACAAAGAGGATTATTCCCGAAATATCTAGTAGGAGCCAAAATTTATATGTCCACCAAACCTTAAAGTCCCTAATAATAAAGGAGACGACAATTCGATATATGGGCGTCTTTTTTCTGGGAACATCCTCAGAGATCACCTCAACAAGCCTATTTTCATCCAAATCTAAGTACCTCCATCACTAGTAAGCTGCAACTGTCCCCTCATACCTTATGCGATTAACACCCCACTTAAAAACCCTTAAACCTATTGGCATGAATACAATGGTATAAATAATTAGCACAGCGACATCTGTTAAGACTTTAGGTGATAATAGTGTTGCTCCATTCAATAAAATCATCCGCGCAGCATCCAGGGCGTAGGTATAGGGCATTAACCAAGCAAGTGTATAAAGGACCGGAAAACTCTCAAGATACTTTAGCGGAAATAGAACTCCGCCAAGGAACTCTGTTACGCTGGCGAATAGAAAAGTAAGCGGGTCACCCTTTTTATACACGAGGATCAACCCGGCAGCCATTATTCCTACTCCAGCATAGCTTAAAACCATTAGCAGGATTATGGCAATGAAAGATAATGCGGTTTGAAGGTTGATTATCAGCGGAACCTTTAAAACTCCTACACCAACTACTAACACTCCAAGCATGAAGTATCCACTAACAAAAAAGCCTCTGATCGACTGTCCAATAATATAGGATCTCATGTTTATCAGTGATGTTATTACGGGCTCCAGTGTTCCCTCGCGTATTTCATGCTGTAGCGAGTGGCTTAATCTACTAATGCACATCCATAAATAATTCGCTGTAGCGACCCCAACCAAAGCAAATGATAGCCATCCAACTTCACCATATCCGGCTGAAGTAATCCTTCTGGCATCAACTTGTAAACCCATGAAAGAGTACATGGCGACCGAGGCAACCGTGCTTATAGTTTCCATTATAACCCAAGTTCTATAAGATAAGAATATTTTGAAGTTAGCCCAGAAAACAGCCCAAATATGTGTAATATCTGATGCTAGGCGGGGTTTATCCTCCCTAAAGAGGTTGATTAGGTCTTCAACTTTCACGCGGCTTCCTCCCTGGTTAACTTCACAAATATATCTTCAAGGGTTGGTTCCGACCTGCGAATAGCGGAAACCTTCTCGCCCAATAGCTGGAGCTTACTGGCTATGATTGGTATTGCCTCATATTCGTCATCAACCTGCAAGCGTAATGTGGTGATAAGTGAGTCATTTTTTGTCTCAACGATCCTTCTAACAACTGACAATGATGATAAACTTTGGATAACCTTAGATATATCTCTAGCATCTCTAATTTCTACCTCAACGGCATGTATATCTCTAAGCATCTCCCTTAATACTGAGGGTGGCGCATCAGCTATTATACGCCCATCCTTCATTATGGCGATCCTCTCACATAACTGTTCAACCTCAAACATATTGTGACTCGTAAAGATTATGGTCTTTCCGAGCTCGGTATTCAGAGCTTTTAGAAGTCTTCTAGTCTCAACGGCGCCTATAGTGTCAAGTCCTATTGTGGGCTCATCCATGAATAGAATTGGTGGGTTATGCAATAGGGCTCTAGCAAGCATAACCCTAACTTTCATACCAGTTGAGTAGTCTTTTACAAGCTTCTTTTTATCTTTAGTTAATTCAAAAAACTCAAGTAGCGCTCCTATTCTTTTTTCAGCAACATCCTTTGGGACATTCTGAAGATAAGCGTAAAATCTCAGGTTATCTTCGGCGTTGAGCCTCCAGTAAAGTGACCTCCCACCAGTTTCCCCGTGAAACCATCCAAGGCAGCTTCTAACCTTCATTGGTTCTTTAATTATATCATAACCGTTTACTTTGGCCGTTCCTTCTGTTGGAAGTATTATTGTACAAAGCATTTTTATCAGCGTGGTTTTTCCCGCGCCATTCGGACCGAGCAAACCGAAAAATTCACTGCGCTTTACCCTAATATTTACGTGGTCAACCGCTTTAACATATCGCTTTACTCCCTCTTCCTTACTCTCAAATATCTTCGTTAAGTTGAATGTTTCAACAGCGTATTCCATTGCAAATTACCTTCCGTCATTCTCAGCTCTCGAGGTGATTGACAGGCAAGTCACTAAATTTGGTTTTAATAAAACTGCCGGGATTAATAATTGTTTCGCGTCTGAAGCATACAAATTTCAGATTAATGTTATTAGCGTTCTTAGATCATCTACTACTTCATCATGTATGCCCTCATTACACTCTATATCCCACTTTTTACTCTTAAAGAAAATGAATTTCACTCCAGCTTTTTTAGCACATACGGCGTCTATCCAATGGTCGCCGACGAAAACGGCCTTATCAGCCGGTACGCATAAAATCTCAAGGGCTTTCAGGAGGGGCCCTGGGCTTGGTTTTGGGCTTGGAACATCATCTCTTGCTATAAGTGCATCAACATATTTTTCGAGAGAGAACAACTTAGTCACTTTGTCGGCATATTTCCTGCAACCGTTGGTTACAACTCCAACTTTAAGTCCCCGCTTCTTCAAAATCTCTAATACTTCGAGAGCGTTCTCCATTAATTTAGCATCGTCTAAAGATTTCATTTCAGCTTCATCAAGTATAGCATTAACTTTGTGAAGAACTTTTTTAACAGCGCTCTCTGGCACACCTTTTTTACGTAAATCTTCTACAGCGACCCCTATAATTTTAATGTTGGGCATGTCTTCCTTTAGAAGGCTGGAATCAACGCCAGCTTTAACCAAAAACTCAATCATATTAGATTTTATTTCCTTATAATTTATTCCTGAGTGAATCAACGTATCATCTAAGTCGAATATCACGGCTTTTATGCTGGTCATCGGTAATCCTTTGAATATCATCGAAGGTGAATATAAATTTATTATATTTATTATGATGTTTAAGTATTAAGCGCGTTAAGTTATATTTCAGGATTCAAAAGTAAGTAATCATTTATATTAATGGATTAAAAGGTTAATTTCAAGTTGGTTCAGTATGAAGGTAAACTCGTCCATAAGGTTAGTTGCGTTTATTATTTTTGGATTGCTAGTCTTCATTATTTATTTATTTCTCTTTATTGGTTTTGGTGATATTATTGAAGTTTTCAGAAGTGTAAACCCCTATGAATACGCAATTTATTATTCTATAACCATCATTGCCATGGTGCTTAGTATGCTCTTTTATACAATGAGCTGGAACAATCTTATGGAGGCTCTCTCAATAAATATAGGATTAAAAAGGGCTTTTCTATACTGCTGGCTAGGAAACTTCGTGGACCTAATAGTTCCTTTAGAGGCTGTTTCAGGCGAGATAACCAAGATTTATCTTGTTAATAAAGAAGTTAAAGGATCATCAGGCAAGATTGTTGCATCTGTTGTCATCCACCGTATAATAACGACATTCATAACATTAAGTACTTTGCTGTTGGCTTCGGTTTTTTTTGTCTTAAAATATGAGGTTAAAGCTGAAATTTTATATTTACTGCTGTTAATGATTGTTGGTTCCCTACTTTTAATAGCATCTCTCCTATATCTGTCCATAAAAGAGGAGGCTACTGAAAAGTTAATAGAGCTACCTATAAAGGCTGTTTCATTTGTAATGCGAAAACGCTTAAATCTATCAGATATCAAGGAAAGAGCCCGCCAAAGTTTAATACAATATCATAGTGGATTCAAGATTTTCGGTAGAAATTGGGGCGCACTAATGAAGTCCATCACATACAGTTTTATATCATGGCTTCTTCATTTAAACACATACTTCTTAGTATTTTATGCATTGGGCTTTAACGAAATATCTGCAAAAATCTATGAAACAGTTATAGTTTATTCAATAAGCATGGCTACTCAAACGATTCCAATAGCACTTCCACTAGGTCTCGTGGAGATAGTCATGACAAGTTTATATACGCTATTTAATATTCCAATAGCAATCAGCGGAACAGCGACATTACTTATAAGAGTTGTGACATTTTGGCTTCAGATTCTAATAGGCTATGTAATTGCTCAATGGATGGGTGTAAAAAATCTGCTAAGCAGAGATGCCAAAGAGACATTAACTTGATGAAAAGATTTTTCTACTATCATACCAATCTTTCATTGTGGAAAAAATGAGTCGACAGTCGTTAACTAAGCTTGCGATACAGTACTTTACTAGAAGAGGTTATGTTATAGATAAAGCTCTAACTCAGGATGACGATAATCCCTTAGCCAAAAAATTTGACTTAATCGTACGTAAGGGAAGTGAAACGTATCCGGTCTGTGTCAAAAATTGGAATAGAACTGT
Organism: Candidatus Bathyarchaeota archaeon; assembly: GCA_018396795.1. The sequence continues at coordinate 558 of JAGTRH010000004.1, read as the reverse complement.
TGGCGTAAACATAATTATAAATATAGACAAGATTGCCCAAAACGCTGGTTTATCCAATCCAATTTTAATAGCCGAAAAATTCAGCGAGCACGCAAAAGCATACGCGAACCGCAGAGGAATAAAATTACTCACAAGATCGGATATTCTGAGGGGTATAAGAACCTTCTAGAATCTCCTCAAATATTCCTCGAGCTTTCCTTCTGACTCAAGCTTTTCAAGCCAATCTACGATTCCAATTCTGCGTTCTCTTAAACCGTTAAGGACGTCTAAGATCTCTTGAACAACCTCATCTACACTTTTCGAGGTTACATCTATCTCGCAGACTTTATCGACACCATACTTCCTTACTGCGTCATAAAGGCATACGTCTAAAAGTTCAGCGGCCAGATTCTCCGCAACCTTCGTTTCATTATAAGAGCGGCTCTCAAGAACTCTTTTAAGTTCCTCTGGATCTCTTCTAAAAACAAAAACTATACTGGCTTCCTCTGATGGAACAACATCAACAGCAAAGTGGCCCTCAACTATCACATCTCTAGGGGTGCTTGAGATCATTTCCAT
>JAGTRH010000039.1 GCA_018396795.1 Candidatus Bathyarchaeota archaeon | reverse complement strand
CAATATTTTTCTGTTATCACCCGCTTTAACTTCACTAGGATCTAATTTTCCAGTTCCCTCTAAGCCACAAGGAGATCCCAGGTTTAAAGCATCTAGTTTTAATCTCGTGCGTTTTATCATTGAAATTAGGCATAAAAGTATTAAGAAAGATATTAGGACAATTTTAATATACACATTTAATAAATCTTGAAAAATAATGAGCGCCCGCTTGGCCACAGCCAAAGATGTAAATGAGGCGAGAAAGTAATAGAGGCTTCCAACCATGTCTGAACCTTTAGAAACACCAGGCTCTTTAAAAGGCGAAGATGAAGAAGAGGTCCAGGTGATCCCGGAAGGGACGACGCCGGCAAAGAGGTTTACAAGAGCTCTTTACGTTGGGCGTTTTCAACCGTTCCATCTTGGGCATCTTGAAGCAGTCAGGCATATTCTACGTAATGCTGATGAAATCATAATAGTGGTGGGAAGCGCCCAAGAAAGCCATACGCTTGAGAACCCGTTCACCGCTGGTGAAAGGGCATACATGATTAGAATCGCACTTAACGAGGCAGGCGTAGATCCGGCTAAATACTATATTATACCGGTTATAGATTTAGATGTGCATGGAATATGGGTTTCACACGTTTGCTCATACGTTCCAAAATTCGATGTTGTATACTCAAATGAGCCCTTAACAAGACGCCTATTTATTGAAAGCGGCTTTAAGGTTGAATCAATACCGTTCTTCAGGAGAAATGTATGCTCAGCCACGGAGATTAGGCGTAGAATGCTGGCCAGCGTTAGCTGGGAGGAATTACTGCCTAAAAGCGTAGCCGATTTCATTAAAGAAATAAAGGGCATTGAGAGGCTTAAGGACCTGGCGAAGACAGACAAAGTTTAGGCTTAACCCGTTCGCTCCTTAGTGAGAGCCAAAGTTATCCTGCGGGACTTCTCAGCAGCAGCCTTAACAGCGCTCATAAATGCATGTCTGATCGGAAACTTCTCAAGCTCAAACAACCCTTCTATTGTAACGCCGCCTGGGGTCGTAACCATATCTCGTATTTCAGATGGTGCCTTATGTCCCTCAAGAATTAATTTTCCAGTACCAATCATAGCTTGAGCCGCCAATGTCAGGGTCAGATTCCTTTCTAAACCCACCTCCAATCCAGCATACATCATAGCTTCAGCTATCAAAGACAGGTAGGCGGGCGCGCATCCGCTTAAAGCCGTTATGGCATCCATATGAGATTCATCAACTTCCTTAGCGTTCCCAAGGGCGCTCAACACCCCTATGGCTCTTTCCAGGTCTTCGCTACTTAAATCTGGACTTGAACAATAAGCGATGAAGGATTCACGGACAATTATTGCAAGGTTAGGCATAGCCCTAATAAACCTGGCTTCAGGCGCTATCTTCCTAAGAAAATCCAGAGTTATAGCTGCGGCGAGCGAAACAACAACCTTGTTTTTGGTCTCTTCGCGAATTTCTTTAAGAACCCCCTCGACATCCTTCGGTTTAACGCATAAAATGACAATTTCCGCCCGCCTGGCAGCCGCCACATTATCCATTGTGACATTTAAACCCGTCTTCTTAAGGTCTTTTACCCTCTCAACCCGTTTCTCGGAAACTATAACATCATATCCGCTTGAAACCAGATTTCTCGCAACGGCCTCACCGATAACGCCTCCGCCTATAACAGCAACAGTGATGGACATCACGATGCACCCTAAGAAAATATTTAAGGGATTATATTTTAATAGCCTTTTGGATGAATAATTTGGAAGACTTATTTATCTTCATAAAACCTTAATTTTAGCTAATGCATTAGTCTATTTGAGCAGTGGGGTGCAATACGTGTCTTCCCATCGGTTCTGGCTGTTAGATATAAATTATGAGGTTAAGGTGCATAAGCCTGAAGTTTGGATTTGGGGCATAAGCGATTATGGAAAAAGAATTCTAGTTATATGCAGGGACTTTCCAACATACTTTTATGTTTTACCCCGGGAGGGTGAGGACGCAAAGACCATTGCTGAAAGAGTCCTGATGAGAAGGGCGGAGATGCCGCTTATCACAGATCTAGAAATTGTTCAACGCAAGTTTTTCGGTAGAACACTGAATGCTGTGAAGGTTTACTGCCAGGATCCAGACGTAATGCCGGAATATTCCAAGATGATTTCTAAAATAAACGGTGTTGAAAACTGCCTTGAGGATGACATAAGATATTCAATGCGTTACATGATCGATAATGATATAACGCCGTGCGGCTGGCACGAGGTGGAAGCTGAAGAAATACCTAATGATATGGGATTGCAAGTTGATAAGGTTCTTCTAGCGAAATCTAGGCCTAAATACCGAGCTGACATCCTTGAACTCCCAAGATTAAGGGTTCTAGGGTTCTCCATGATATGCTACAGTACCAAGGGTTCGCCTAAACCTGAGAAAAACCCCATAGTCATAATATCTACAATGACCAACACCGGCATTGAGAAACAGTTCATAGCCGAATCTTCAAATGATGATGGAAAAATACTCGGCGACTTCATAAGGTATGTTAAAGAATCCGACCCTGACATAATCGTTGGTTACGGAACAAACCGCAACGACATGCAATACTTAGCAGCTAGGGCTAAGAAGAACGGGCTAACATTCAATATTGACAGAGCTAACACAGAGCCGCATACAAGCGTCTATGGTCATATTTCAGTAACCGGTAGAATCCACATAGACCTACTCGACTTCGCAGATGAATTCCCCGAAGTTAAAGTTAAAACCCTCGAAAACATGGCTGACTATTTAGGCGTTCTAAGGATTGAAGAGAGGACATTAATTGAGGACACAGACTTTGCAGAGCACTGGGATAACCCGGAGAAGAAACCGCTGCTGCTCAAGTTCTCAATGGAAAACGCAAAGTGCATAATGGGTATCGCTGAAACCCTCCTCGACTTCGCAATTCAGCTCTCAAGCCTAGTAGGCTTACCGCTGGATCACGTGGGCACAGCGGCAGTTGGCTTCAGAGTAGAGTGGTTCCTAATGCGCCACGCATACCGCATGGAGGAACTTATACCAAAAAGGATTGAGAGACCCTACATTCCATATGCTGGAGCGCTAGTCCTAGAACCAAAGCCTGGAATCCATGAGAACATAGCGGTTTTAGATTTTAAGTCAATGTACCCAAATATAATGATAGCCTATAATGTTTCACCAGATACATATGTTCCGCCAGATGAGCCTGATCCGCCGTCAGGCGTTTACACCGCCCCAGAAGTTAATTATAGGTTCAGGAGGGAGCCGCCTGGCTTCTACCGCGAGGTACTTTCTAGGCTTATAAAGGCTAGGGATGAGATAAGGGCTAGGCTGAGGAAAATTAGTCCTGAAAACCCGGAGTATAGGGTGCTTGACGCCCGTCAGAAGGCAATTAAAGTGATCACGAATGCAACATACGGCTACGCTGGCTGGATTGGTGCAAGATGGTACATAAAGCCCGTGGCTGAGGCGGTAACCGCGTGGGGTAGATACACCATTAAAAACGCTATTGAACTGGCTGAGAAAATCGGGTTGGGAGTAATTTACGGCGACACCGACAGCATCTTCATAAAATATGAACCGGAGAAAGTAGAGGATCTCTCGAAGATTATTGGGGAAAATTTAGGTCTAGAAATAAAGCCCGACAAAATATACACGCGCATAATTTTCACGGAGGCCAAGAAACGCTACTGCGGCCTCCTGCCGGATGGAAGACTGGACATGGTTGGATTAGAAGTTGTTAGAGGCGACTGGGCAAATGTGGCCAAGAACATACAGGAGCGGGTTCTGGAGATAGTTCTAAAGGAACGCTCCGCAAAGAGAGCTGTTGAGTTTGTACGCAGCTTCATTATTGACTTAAGAGATAGGAAGGCCCCCTACAGAGACCTAGTAATATGGAAGACGCTCACGAAGCCCTCGGAGGAATACGAGGTGAAAGCCCCGCATGTAGAGGCTGCAAAAACGCTCCAAAAGGAGGGTTGGTTGCTCACCGTAGGCGACAAAATTGGATATGTAATCACGGCGGGTTCAGGGAAGCTTCATGAGCGCGCGAAACCATACGTGCTGGCATCCTACAACGAAATCGACATTGAGTATTACGTGACAAATCAGGTTATTCCTGCAGCATTAAGAATACTCTCAATATTCAACGTCAAAGCTGAGGATCTTCTGCCATCCCAGCCCAAATCTGCTAAAGCCCAGACTTTATTCGATTTCTTTGGAAAAAACAAATAGCGTTGATGTTCATCCTAACCAATTACATCATCAAATGTCAGCAGATTCACATTTAAAGGTTGCTTTATAACATCAGATATGCGGGCTGCAACAAGATATTTAATGTTTTTCTCACTGGCTATGTCAACAATCCTCTGAGTTACTATTCCATCGAAGACCACGGTGTTTACATCTTCAACCCCCTTTAGCGTATCAGCCAGCTCGCTTACTGGAAGCCTTTTTATCGGCTCCAACTTATTGTTAAACAGTATGGCCTCCAATGTTCCCCTAAGGCTCTCCGCAGCCTCAACGATCTCCTTTGGAACTAAAACTTTCCTATGCTTCTTTCTCCGCTCAATCATCTCCTCAACTGGCACGCGGTTCTGAAGAGCCGTTTCAATTTCCTTGGCATTTAAGTCTTCAACCTCCTTCCCTTTCGGAGCCCTAGCAACATATTTTATTTTGGCAACCTGCAGCAGCTCCTTAAGTATCAAGTCTCCGCCATGATCACCGTCAAGGAACGCTGTTGCCTCCTTATCCCTAGTTAATCTTATCACTGTTTCAGGTATTTTCACACCCTCAAGCGCTATAACGTTGTGGATACCGTGCTTCAGAAGGTTTATGACATCAGCTCTTCCCTCAACGATTATTATCTCATTAGATGCATCAATCTCAGGTCCAGCGGGAAGTTTTTCCGGACCGTACTCCTTAATCTTAGCGGCTTTCAGTATTTCTGAAACTTCCCGAAAGATCCCCTCAGTCTCAGATGTAGCCTCAAGACTCCACCTTTGAAGGATCTCCTTCGCCCTCTCAATTATAACCTTCCTTTTAGTTTCTCTCACATCCTCAATCTTCTCCAGGCTTACATGGGCGGAGCATGGTCCCACTCTATCTATGCTTTCAATGCTTGCAGCAATTATGGCTGTTGAAACTTTATCCAGACTTGTTGGCACTGTGATTGATCCAGCGGTCTTATTGTCCCTCTGGGAGGTTATATCAACCTCTATCCTGCCAACCCTCCCAGACTTCTGAAGCTCCCTTAGATCCAGCTCTGATCCAAACAATCCCTCCGTCTGTCCGAAGACCGCGCCTATAACATCCGGCTTCTCAACTAATCCATCAACCTCAAACTTCGCCCGAATTACATACTTAACCGCAAATGATTGTGAAGCCATTAATCCATTCACCTCAACTATTAATTTACTAATGCTGATGAGCATGTAAATACTTAAATGGGAGATTTTTCACCAAACTTTTACTCCTTAAGTATCAATATATTCTTATCGGCATTCTTAACTTTTACTCCACGCAAAACATGTTAAGTTTAGCGTTCTGCTAAATTGCTTAATAGTTGACGCTTTCCGCGGCTGAAGCCAGGAGATTCTTGCTTCTAGGGTCTTCATCGATTGGTTGTTCATTTCCCTTTTAGTCTCCTGATTCATCCTAGCACTAAAGTTCTAGGCTTTCTTGTCGAATTTAATGTAAATCTTCTTCCCAGATTTTCTCTCTAAAGTTTCAAGGTAAGTTACCAAGCCCTCTATATCCTTTAAGTCCCTCTCCACTAAGCTTAACAGTTCCCTCCAGAAGGACAAGTTTATTTTAACTCCGATCCTTTCAAGATTTTGAACTAGTCGCTCAGTTATCTCCCTACCGTATCTGTCAAAGTCCATGAGCAATACGATTTCCTTCTTTCCGCATTTTGCAATTCTATCTATAAGATCGATGAAGCTCCCCCCGCAAGGCTTGATAGCTAATATTTCACCCTCAACGCCAATACTTCTAAGAGCCTCAGCATCCCTCTGCCCCTCAACAAGCAGAAGAGCGCCTTCAGAAGATTCCTCCCTCAACTTCTCAAGCAAAAATATTATTCTCTCAATTTTTCTTTCAAGATTTGGCATGACGGCATCTTTCCATAGGATCAAATTAAATCATAAGATGGAGTAATTTATGTTTTGCGTTTATAATTACGTAATTTAGGAATTACTAAAGGCATATATTTTGCCGCAGATAGCAGCCCTTTAAGCAGTTCCTGTCGAGAAGGCATTAATTCTACTTTTGGGAACATATTATAGTTTTCGGAAGTTCGTAGATAAAAGCACATCATGAATAACTCTCTGGTGTTATTTTCTTCTAATATCCTAAAGTTACAAGCGCATGTGGACCATTGTAAACCATAACCGTTTGACTAATTATGTCTCTACCCAGCAACACTTTATATCGCTGATTCCCTAATTTAACTGATATTACGCGTACATTGTCAAAGATTATTCTGGGAATATTTGGCGGAAAATTGGGATCCGCTGTCGACGGAACGATAAGCTTAACCATATATACTTGAGTCCTTGAAATTCCTGAGGGGGTTGATAGATTAGCTATCCCGATAGGTGGATATTGAAGATCCGCGAGAAGATTTTCATCGGCACCAGTAATAGATGCGCCTGAATCTAGTAGTGCACTTTGGGAAGTAGCGGATTTAACATTAACGTTATGACTTTTAGCCCATGATTCAACAATGGATGGAGGTAAAATGTCGACACTTATTTGGGGTCCGAGAACCACAAGTGCTTGTGGGTCAAACTGTCTTTGGCTGCTGTGATAGGCCATGTTGATTACTGGCATCACATCACCTATGATTACTCTAATATGTAACGGATAGTAATCCATAGGTATAGGAAGGTAGCTCTTCCATTCTTTCTTCACGAGTAATGCGCTTTATCAAAACTGGAACATAACCATATTTTCGGATGACGTCCTCAAAAGCCTCTAACTCACTATTGTAGATGCCGATAAGTTTGCCATCTTTAATAGCAACAACCTTATTCTCATAATTTTTAAGCAATTCCTCCTTCATGCTTTCATATACTTTTAGTTCATTAACCAACATAATTTCGCTCATGAGATTTTCACCTCATTATTTTAATACAGCAATTAAGCATCATGGAAGTACATTAACATGTCTTATGTGAACGCGACATTTAAACTTTTAATATTTTCGTTTTAATTTCTCTCTAGATTTGGCATAGGAGTGTCTTTCCATGAGATCAAATTAAATCATAAGATGGAGTAATTTATTTTTTGGTGTTCATAATTACATAATTTAACAATTACAATAGGCTTATGCTCCATCTTTCTAAGCATGCCCCATGTCACCCCAGTTAATCCGACATGGAATTTTTCAGCCATGTCCCAAACGGTGCGACCGGAACCTGAACCCATGGTCTTATCAGCTAGCTCAGCTATTTCCAATGCCAAATCAATATTCATCTTGGCGCCTGTCAAAGCCAGAGGCGTCGATCTGCGCCTAAGCTTCAGAAACCTGCCAATAACGTATGCTACGAAACCGAATAAGGTGTGAATCCCTTTGAGAGGTTTCGGTCGATGCGTAAAGTGAAATCTGCCTAGAGAGTATGTTTTATCTGAATCTATAATCATGACTGCAATATTTCTATTGAGCTTAACCTTCAAATATCTGCGGATCTCTTCAGCTGCCTCCTCAGGGTTCTTTATAGGTAAACTGACATATGCGTATGGGAGGTTGCTTCCATCTATGCCGCCCTCTGAACCCCACATTAGTGCATGCAGAAAACCAGCATATCTTAACGCAACCTCCTTATGGGCTCCCCCCTCCTTTAAAGGATAATTTCTTAACCGCTCTATATTTTTAGCCATCAAGCGGCATGCCCTTCCAAGAAAATATCCCCATACAATCCTCATCCATATGCGGGCAATGGCGCTTGCGAGTAGACCGGGCTTAATTTTTCCTTCATCTACGATAAATCCTCTAGCCACAGAAATAGCTTTTTCTGAGACAACAACTATGTCGCCATCAGCAACCCGGTTCTTAAGGGCCTCAGATATCTTCTCTAAATAATCCTCTCCGGGAGTCCAATACCCAGTTTTAACAGCTTCAATCTTGAATATTCGCCTAAACCTAGTTTTCACATTAGCTTTTAAAGGCGACTCCTCCAAACCAAATTCACAACAGAAAATAACCAGAACATAAAGAAAAGGTTTATATCTATAGCAAACGCTGAAAACAAGCGATTTTAGAAAATGAATTGAAGCCACAATAATTATATTTTTAAGTGCTTGAAGTAATCTTGAAAAAGGGTCCTGTCAGAAATGCAAGGATTTAAAGAAACCGGAAAATGCCCAAAATGCGGATGCAGCTCCTTCAAAAAAGAAACTTTAACTATGGGTGGAAAACACGGCGTCATATTCAACGAATGGCATTTCGATGTGTACATATGTGATAGCTGCGGCTTCTCTGAATTCTACCTGAAGAAAAAGGGTCACCATTTGCCTTAAAACGATTTTCTTCGCTTTTTCGCAGCATCCGCCCTCCCTTAGCTCACCCTCTTTTTGGAAACCTACCTCATGCCGAGGAGAATTGCAAGGAAGAAATGCTTGCGTTTATCCTCCTTGCCGTGGCGCAATCACCCTGTACAAAACATTATGAAAAACAAAGTTTTTGCGGTTCTATTTTACTTTTCATGAGCAACTTCGTTCTGTTTAATCCGCGTGACCAAAGGGCTTTTTTTTCTGTTTATTTTTCGTGACCAAAACTTTAGTAACCTTTTGAATGAACTGTTCATTTTTCATGACCAACTTCTTTCAAGATTTCATCATGTCCTTAAGTATCGCTCTCTAACATGCTGACCCGGAACGCCGCTTGAGATCTTACTTTTGTTAATTTTTGGCGGATGCTTTACAGAAATGTAAAGCTTTATTAACTTATTGTAAAGAATATTTTACATGAAGGTGATGGTATGAGTAGATTGGGTTTAGTGTCTGCGGCTTTAGGTGGGGTTCTGGGCGCTTTGGTGGGGTATGCGCTGAGCTCGGGGAACACTATGTTAGCTCTAATTGCCGTCGTGGTTTGGGTTCCGGTAGCCTATCTCGTGCACCGTGCAGTGGGGGTTAGGGCTTTGAGACGGGGTGAGGTGCTAGTTGATGAGATGCACGTAAGTGTTGCGGAGAGGGCTGGGTTACAGGCGCATAGAGTGTCAATGATGACCATAGCCCTAATTATAATCGTCATCATGTGGCCATCTTTCTTTAACATTCATATAGTGCCATACGAGGTTGCTGAGAGACTATATCCTGGATTAGGTCTGAGCTTCGCCATTTTAGTGAT
>JAGTRH010000038.1 GCA_018396795.1 Candidatus Bathyarchaeota archaeon | reverse complement strand
ATAGGAGCGATTATGAAAACAAAGCCTCCACTCACTGATGGAACTAAGGTCTCCTTTGAAAACAGTTTGATCAAGTCGGCGAAAGTTTGATACCAGGGAGGGCCTTTTCTGGCTTGAAACCTCGCTCTCAATTTCCTGAATAACCAGTAGAGCAAGCAACCAATGAAAATAGCCAGAAAAATTTCCATGATAAAAATTATGACTTGTAAGAAAAATTCCACCAACTCACTTATCACCTTTTAAAAGTTTTTCAAAAGTCGTGTCGAAAGCCTTTCCTGTTTTTCTATCGACTATCGTTACTCTATCCGAACATGCGAAGCAAGGGTCTACGCTTAGGGCTATAACGGGCGCATCAGCCAAAGCGTCGCCAACGAGCATCGAAACTACAGAGGGGTTATTCATTACAGAAGGGGTCCTGATCTTAACCCTTTTTGGAATGTTCGACCCATCTGATTTTATGTAGTAAAAAAGCTCACCCCTTGGAGCTTCAACCCTGCTGTAGGCTTCACCTTGTAAAAATCCTGAAAGCTCTTTAGAAAAAATAGCTCCATCCGGCAATTCCTCTAAGGCTTGATCGATTATCCTTATGGATTGGTGAAGTTCTTCAACCCTTACCTCAACTCTCGAATAAACGTCACATCCATCCTTTACAACGATTTCCCAATCAAGCTCGTCATAGGCTGCGTAGGGATCATCCTTCCTTATGTCCATGCTTATTCCTGAGGCTCTGGCCGTTGGACCGACTACGCAGTAATTTTTAGCCTCCTCTTTGCTCAATACTCCAACGTTTTTAGTCCTAGCGCCTATCAGAGGGTTTTCATTCACTATGGTCTCGATCTTGCTCACCGATCTCTTTAGCTTTTCTAAATCATTTTTTATTGCCTCCTTAATCTTAGGACTTATGTCTCTCCTTACGCCTCCTATAGTGTTAAAGCCATAGTTCACCCTTTTCCCGCAAAGCGTTTCGATAGAGTGCATCACAAGTTCTCTATCCTTTAATACATGCATGAAGGCTGTATCGAAGCCTATAGCGTGCATGATAACCGCTATAAGTAAGAGATGGCTATGCATCCTCTCGAGCTCAGCGGCTATACTCCGCAGGTATCTAGCCCTTTCAGGGATTTTTAGTTTTATCAAATCCTCAACGGCTTGGCAGTAGCAGGTTGAGTGGGCATCAGAGCAGATTCCACAAACTCTTTCACAAAGGAATATGTTCTGATGAAAGCTCTTCTTTGTAGCGAGCAACTCTATGCCTTTATGGAAGTACCCTGGTTTGAAATCGACGCCCACTATTCTTTCTCCTTCTACTTCCAGCCTGTAGTAGGCGCTTTCTTTTAAAGCTGGATGGAATGGGCCTATCGGAACTATGCTAGGCATATTCAACCCTCCAATTTTTTGATCAAATCCTTTGTTGAAATCCTATGGATCTCCAAACCCAGTTTTTCGTATGGGAATCCCATAGAGATGGCTAATAGCTCCATCAAGTTAAGGACTGGGATTTGAAAAGCCATGCCATATTTATGCTTCAGCTCTATCTGCCCAAACTCAAGCTGGATGTGGCATCCTGGACAAACAACGATTATGCAATCAGCTTTTGAGTCCATAATTTCCTTCAATTTCGTAGCCAAGGTCTCCACTAAAGCGACCTTTTCATCCACTTGCCTCTGAGGGTATCCACAACAAAGCTTTTCTAAACCATAGTCTACTAATTTGGCTCCAGTAGCCTTCACCAGCTCCTCAAGCATCCTTGGCTTTTTATCCGATTCCTCTACGCTAGAAGCTTTATAGATGTGACAACCGGCATGCAGAGCTACGTTAAGCTTCGTCAAGGGCTTTACGATTTGAGATTTTATCTTTTCCAACCCAACTTCTTCGTATAAGACTTCGACCACATGCTTGACTTGATTCATTCCTTTAAACTCTTTCTTAAGGGGCAAGAGTAAATTTTCGTTGATTTCTTCTTTGACCTCAGGGTTCTCGTTTAAGGCGTTTTTAACCTCGAATAAGGTTTCGTAACAGCCGTTGCAGATGCATAAGATGTCTAAACCCATGGCATCGCTGATCGCTATGTTCCTGGCTCCAAGAGCCAACCTAAGCTCTTTGCCTACTAAACCGGCGGTATAAGGCTCAGGGCAACAAGAAACATCGCGCATCTCATGGACTTTGATCCCTAGCCTCTCCAGAACGAGCTTAGAGGCAACCTCTACGCTCGGAAGCCTTATCTGTATCGTACAGCCTATGAAGAAAGCGTATTCTCTTCCCGTCATGATCTCAGTACCTGAGCCTTTTTGTTTTCCAATCGTACCCGATTTTTTTATCGAACTTAACTTTCTTAGAGAGCTCTTGAACTTCTTCCAAAGCTTCTTTTTGCGCGAGAGTGGTTAAGGGTAGCTCTGAAAGCCCAAGCCTAGCTCTTTGAGATTTTGTCATCAAAGTTAATGGAAAGATTTGTCCTGTATTCAAAAGATTTTCCATAGTTGGCTTTTGAAAATCCTTTAGGATTCCTCTCATGGGCAACTTCATAGGAGGCTTCTCCTCTGGCCATTCGAAAGCCAAAAGAAGCTTTCTTGGATCAGGATGCCCGTTAAAGGTTATTCCAAAAAGGTCTTGGATTTCTCTCTCCATCCAGTTTGCGCCTTGGATGAACTTTGATATCGAGTCTATACTTGGATCTTCCTTCGATAAGGTCGCTTTTAAATTGACGATCAAATTCTTCAGGCTTATGGAGTATATCAGCTCAAAATCCAAACAATCGTCGAAAACAGAGATTGATGACAATCTGGCGTAATCATACCTATCAAAAATTGATTTTACGGCTTCGATCAGTTTCTCTCTAGAAACCATTAGCACTAGTCTGTTTTCATGAATTTTTTCGTAATGAATCATGCTTTTTCCTAAAAGGATTTTTAAATGATTTAAAACCTCAGAATGTTCGATAGGCTTGCTCAAGCTATTCATCCTCCTTAGCTACAGAAGGCATGAGAAATACTTGAAATTATAGGCTCTGGATAAATCCCCATGGCTATAATTAAAGTCGCCATTATTAGGCTTGTTAGTATTAATGATTTAGATTCGCTTAAGTCTCCATATTCTTTAAGAGGTTTTCCTAAGAAAATTGAGTGAAAGGCCTTGATAATGTAGGCTAAAGATAAAGCGCTTGTTAGCATTAAAACGGTTAAGAGATCAAGCCTTTTGATTTCCATAACAACTTTGTAAGCATAGATTTCACTCCATAATCCTATGAAGGGGGGAAGACCTATCATAGAAAGCGAGCCGATAATGAACGCCAATGCTGAAAAGGGCATTCTATCCGATAGCCCTCCCAGTTTATCGATTTCAAATACTTTGGTTTTAGAGACCACTTGCCAAACACTAAAAATTATGAGTGATAACGAGAATAGTATGTTTAAAAGATGTATAGCTCCTCCGACGAATCCGTGCGGAGTAAAAGACCCAAATTCTAAAAGAACATAGCCAATCTGGCTGAAGGTTATGTAAATGATGAACTTTTTTACATTCTTTTGCGTTAATGCCATCAACGCTCCGATTAGCATTAAAAATGCTCCCGAGTACATCGCTTTTCCTAGGAATATCAAAATTAAAGGGAATGCCACGAACAAAGCCAAATGTGGTTTTTTAAAGAATGTTTTGTTCAAAAACTTTGAAATCTCTTTAAAGTAATTGGCGAGTTTGTAGTAAGCTATATCTATTCCTCCATGATACATTAAATCGTAAAGTTTTTTGAACGTTGTGACTGGAGCAAACATAAACGATTCTTGAGAAACTTTTATTCTTTCGAAATCCAGATATGGTTGGTCCATCTCTCCTCCAGTATAGATGTGATCGTCTCTTGATAATTTTATTGAAAACAAATTTTTGCTTAGATAGTATGCAAAAAACCCAAAGCTAAGGAGTATCAACAAGAGTGCCGTTAAAAACGTTGCTCCATAAACCCCTATACCAGTTTGATATCCAAGAATCGTTGTGGCTAGGGGTTGTTGAGCAAACTTATTTACGATTGGTATTATAATGGCTTTAAGGGGAATCTGAGGAAAGATTCCAAAAACGATGCACAAAACCGAGAGTGTGATTATTGAGAGCCGCATCATGGGTGGGGGCTCGCTTACGTTTTCAAGCCTTTTTGGTCTAACTCCAAAAAAGATACCATGAATAGCCTTGAGGATGGCTGCAAGGGTGATTGCGCTTCCAAAAATGGCTAGGATACAATAAAAAATGAATAAGAGTCCAACGGAGCCTTTAATACGCATTCCAGCTTCTAGGGCAGCTTCATAGATTATGAATTTGCTTGCAAATCCATTAAGAGGTGGAACTCCAGCTAAAGATAGGCCTCCTACAAGCATAGCGACCATTGTAAACGGCATGTTCTTTGCCAATCCTCCCAATTCGTTCACGTTTTTAGTTCCAGTCGAATAAATTACGCATCCAGCGCATAAGAATAGTAATCCCTTAAACAACGCATGGTTTAGAAAATGAAGTAAAGCTCCACTAAACCCTAAAGCCGTACCTAGGCCTATGCCCAAAAACATGTATCCGATTTGACTTATGGTATGGAACGCTAGCAATCTCTTCAAATCCTTTTGCGCCCATGCTGCAAACACTCCTAGAATCAATGTCAACACGCCTACGCTGGCTATTGTCAAATTTATGAAAAAAATATTGGGCATAAAGATCAAAAAAGTTCTTGCCATTAAGTAAACTCCAGCTTTAATCATAGCGGCCGCATGAAGATAAGCTGTTACTGCCGATGGAGCTACAGTGGCATCGGGAAGCCAAGTATGAAATGGGAATTGCACAGATTTGGCCATAGAGGCTATGAAGAAAAGGATCATTATTGGAGCTATCCACCCTTCAATTTCGGCAACCTTTTCATTCAAGATGGGAATATCGAGAGTTTTTGTGAGCATGAAAAGCATTAATATTCCCATTAATAAAAACAAACCAAGACTCCTTGTCATGAATAAGGCTTTAAAAGATGCTTGGTTACTTTCAGGCTTTCTTTTATAAAAGCCAATCAATCCATAAGAGCATAAGCCAACAGTCTCCCAGAATATGAATATGAATATGAAGTTCCCAGCCAAAAATAAGCCAGTCATTGCTCCTTGGAATATAAGCAATAAAGAATAGTATCTTGAAACACCGTTTTCGTGAGCCATATCATTGAATGAGTAAATAATTGAAATAAAGCCAAAAAAAGAAACTATCAATGAAAACAACAAACTCAAACCATCGGCGTATATCGCTGTATTGATTCCAAATTCTTTAATCCAGCCGATTTCAATGCATACTGGATTATTCATTATAGCGTTGTATGAGCTCAGAGTCGATAAGAAAGCCAAGCCTGAACTTATTGTTGCCAACGATGCTAAATATTTATAATCAAGTTTTTTAAAAAATGCGATAACTGTCCCTATAATAATCGGTAAGATTAACGATGTGAGTAGTAAAAGTTTGATCATAAGCATCGCCTTAAACACTGTAGATTTTTTCCAAAAGCTCTTTCGCTTCGCTTCTCTTAATAAAGCGCAAAGCCAACGGAGAGCATTTCTTAACGCATTCTGGATTTCCGTCGCAAAGATCGCATTTCACGGTTATTCTCCTCTCTTCGTCGAACCAGGGAGCCAATGTAGGGCAAATAATTATACAATTCTTGCATCCGATGCACTTCGCGTTGTTTATTCTCACTATACCCGTTCTACTATCTTTAGAGATTGCCTCGGTTGGGCAAACTGCGGCGCAGATTGGGTCTTCGCAATGTAAGCAGTAGATGGCTTCGAAGGATTTTGTCTTTTCATCGAAAAAATGCTTGATGTGGGATTTGGAATAATCAAGGACTTGATACTTTACAAAGGAGCATGCCATCTCGCACATGCGGCATCCGGTGCATCTCGACGGCTCATAGAGTATGACCTTTTGCTCCTCCTCGCTCCCCTCGCTCAACGCTTCTATCACTTATCCATTCTTTCGTTTCGGTGTTGAAGTATTATAAGATAGGATAAAAAGCTTTCTAGAGTTTTCGCTTCTGCTTCACTGTTCCGAGATCCTATAGTCTCCTATAGTATGCGGAATGTTCCTTTTCTCACATTCTTCTATAAGCCTAATCTTTATCCTATTGTCGCATGCCTTTACGTCCTCAAGAGTCGGGCATTGGACTTCAACATGTAAGATTTCTTGGAAAGTTGGGTCCCATGAAAAGAAGACTTTACAATTTCTGCAGTCCACTTCTTTCAAAGCCTTTTTCAATTCCTCTATCAAATTCTCTTGGGTTTCAGGGTCTTTAACGAATAGATACCACCTGTACTTGATCATTTCAATCATCTATCGCTTAAAGCTTGAAGTCTAGGAAATTATTATATAGTTTTATTCCTAATTAATTTTTTCATACTAAAAGCTACGAGCTTTGGGGTGAAAGCTTCTCATGAACGTCGCAGTTCTTGGAGCAGGAAACGGTGGATACGCAGCTTCAGCCGATCTCTCATTGGCTGGCTTTAAAGTAAACCTTTACGAGTCTAAAGAGTTTGAGGAAAACCTTAAGCCGATAATCGAGCATGGTGGTATAGAGATCCTTGGCTCTGCAAGGACTGGCTTCGCTAGGCTTAATAGAGTTACTACGAGCATCAAGGAAGCCATAGAGGGCGTAGACCTCATAATGGTCGTGGTTCCAGCATTCGCTCACAAGATTTTGGCTAAAAGCTGCGCTCCATACCTTAAGGATCAACCGATAGTCCTCAATCCAGGCCATACTGGAGGGGCTCTGGAATTTTTTAGAGAGTTAAGAAAGGAAGGATTTAAAGGAGAAGCGAAAATCGGGGAGACGATGACACTCACTTACATCTGTAGAAAGCCAGCTCCGGCGCAGGTAAAGGTTTTCCATGTTATGAAGAAGCTTCTTTTCGGAGTTTTTCCGAGCAAGCATACAGAAGAGCTCTATGGCCTGTTCAAGGAGCTCTATCCTTCAGTAGTTCCAGCGAGCAATGTGCTCGAAAGTGGGCTCACAAATCTTGCGGCGATGTTTCATCCACCAGGAATGCTCCTAAACTCTGGATGGATCGAGTTCACTAAAGGAAACTTTAAGTTCTATTATGAAGGCATAACTCCCTCTGTGGCCAGAGTGGTCGAGGCTCTGGATCAAGAGAGGCTTAGGCTTATGGAAAAGCTTGGCTTCGAGCCCATAGGCTTTACGGAGTGGTATTACTTGCAGGGATGCACTCCGATAAGGGCAAAGTCGGTTTATGAGGCTTTGCAAGCAGGAGGACCCGATCAATACCTTAAAGCTCCGAATAGCTTGGAGCATAGGTACGTAGTCGAAGAGCTGAACCATGGCTTGGTTCCAATAGCCTCTATAGCTCGAATGCTCAATAGTCCTGCTCCAAACATAGAGGCTTTGATAGTGATAGCGTCGACGATCAGCCAGAGAGATTATTGGAAAGAGGGTTTGACTGTTGAAAAGCTTGGAATCGCCGGTTTATCTTTAGAAAGGCTTGAAGGATTCTTGAAAGAAGGAAAGGCTTAAGGAATTCTCCTAGGACTTGATCAAGGCATATACGAGTGGAATGTGAGGTTTATTCATCGTATCATCTAGGTTTTATCCGCGAACTAGTACAATAATTTTCTATGGAGTATAGAGATACTTCGGTCCACTAGAAAGGCTTTAAACGAAGGGGCCAAAGCCAGAAGTCGCTGAGGAAATCCTAAAGATCTTGTTGGCTCAAATGCCATTAAAATCCAAGACCAGAACGGCTGTATGCCTGATCCCTTCAAAAAGGCAATTGAAGAAAAGATGATGAGGTATGATGCGCTCTTAATCGAATTGGTAAAGGGTACCGAAGCTGATCGGAGATAGCGAGTATGGGGGATCAAAGTTGGGTTGCTATGAGCCAATAAGCTTAAAAGGTTTAAAGAACTCTTAAAGAAAGGAAGCCTTGAAAAGCTTTAAGAATCGAAAGGAAATCGAAGAAATTCTCGAAAAAATAGAGGTTATGGTAAAGAAGAAGTCCAAAACTGCGCTCGATGAGATAAGTAAGCAAGCAAGTTCAGATCCTTTTAAAGTCTTGATCTCAACGATTTTGTCTCACAGAACTCGGGATGAAAGCACAAAGAAGGCTGCAGAAAGTTTGTTCTCGATTTATTCGAATGCCTTAAGCCTATCCAAAGCCAGTGTAAAGGAAATTAGAAAATTGATAAAGTCTGTAGGATTTTATAGGGTGAAGAGTAAAAGGATAAAAGAAGTTTCAAGAA
Source organism: Candidatus Bathyarchaeota archaeon (assembly GCA_018396795.1). The sequence goes on along the minus strand of JAGTRH010000038.1, from coordinate 1,147 downwards.
TTTTGGTTGAAAATTTTGGTGGAAAAGTTCCCGATAGTCTTGAAAAACTTCTAAGCCTGCCAGGAATTGGCAGAAAAACAGCGAATTGCGTTTTGGTCTATGCCTTCAACAAACCAGCCATTCCTGTTGACACGCACGTTCATAGAATTTCAAACAGAATAGGGCTGGTCCGTACAAAAAATCATTTTGAAACCGAGTTGGAGTTGAAAAAGATAATTCCTAAAGAGCATTGGATAAGAATAAACAATTTACTAGTTAGCTTTGGTCAAAGCATTTGTAAGCCAGTCAGCCCCAAGTGTTATGAATGTTCGATCAGAAGTTCTTGTGAATTCTATAAAGCCAATGCTTAAAAACATCGAGCATGGCTCTATTAATTGTATTCGTGGGTGCCAAAATTTTTTCAAACGTTTCCAGTGGCCCACAGGAATGGAAAAATGTTCGCAACTATAGACATAATCATGAGCTTAGTAGCCATTTCCATAGAGGAATAAGCTTGATAATTCTATGGTTAATTTTTAGTTCACCCTCATAATCCCAAGTGATCATCAGCAAATCTTTGCATCTCAACTCTTTGCTGGCTTTATCTAAAGCCTTAACTTCTCTCTTCTCAACTTCATTTTTACTAGAAGCATAAGTCACTTGGACCGATTGCTTCGCGTATAGCCCCCTTTTTATTATAAAATCTACTTCGCTACCATCTCTTTTACCATATTCCCTCCAATAAGCAATTTCTATCCCTTCCCTCTCTTTCCTCCTCAGCAATTCGATCGCAACTGCATTTTCCATCAACTTGCCAAAACTTTCTTGAGCTTCTGGATAAATTGCTCTAATTATGCCATTGTCAACAACATGCAACTTTTTGGGATGTTGTGTTCGTTCCTTAATGGAATAAGAAAAAATTTCAAGGGGGAAAAGAAGGAAGACCTCTTCGGCATGTTTCAGAAATTTAATCAAGGTAGATTTACTACATTTTAAACCTACGCTTTTCAAATAATTGTAGGTTTTTGAAATGCTTATTTGCTTTGTAAAGCAAGTTATAGCGTACCTCAAAAAATTATCGAGTAAAACGGCATCTGCCCTATATCTCTCAACCAAGTCTTTATAGAAGATTGCCTCATAGTAAGATTTCAAAGTTCTTTCCTTTGTT
>JAGTRH010000037.1 GCA_018396795.1 Candidatus Bathyarchaeota archaeon | reverse complement strand
GAGAGCAGGCGGCTACATAATGCACGTCCACTTGGCAGACAGCAACCGCCTATTGCCGGGATACGGGCATACAGACTTCAAATCTGGCTTTCTCAGTCTTAAAAAGATTGGCTACAAAAACTTTATGGCGCTTGAATGCGGTATACCGGGGAATCCGGAAGAAGAGCTTCCGAAGTGTGTAAAATACTTAAGGAGCCTATTGTAGAATAATCTGCCTTTGTTGGGTGATAATTTTTGGAGAAAATCCGGATTGGGTTTGTTGGTTGCGGTGGAATTGCTGCGGAACACATGAAAGGTCTCATTAAAAATCCAGCTGTTTTGCTTGTTGCATTCTGCGATACAGATCTGAGCCGAGCTAGAGCGGCTGCTGAGAAGTTTGGTGCCAGCGACGCTAAGATTTTTGATAGGGCTGAAGATATGTTCGATAGAGTTGAGGTTGATGCGGCGTTTTTCTGCATTCCGCCATATGCACATGGCTCTGAGATGGTGGCTATAGAGCATGGTATACCATTTTTTGTCGAGAAGCCAATACACTTGAATCTTGAGCAAGCCAGGAGGATTTCTTCAGAGGTCAAAAAGAGAGGTCTTATCACAAGCGTTGGATACATGAACCGCTATAGAAAGAGCATTCGCATGGTAAGGGAGATTCTTCGCGAAGATCCGCCAATACTAGTTTTGGGTGGTTGGATTGGTGGAACACCAAAAATGTCGCCAGGGGTGCCAATATGGAATTGGTGGATAAGAAAGGAATTAAGTGGTGGACAGTTCCATGAGCAGGTGACGCATACTGTTGACTTAGCTAGGTTTCTGTGTGGTGAGGTCGAGGAAGTTCATGCGTATCCTGCGAGGGGATTTAATAGAAATGTTGCGCCAGAATATAATATTGAAGATGCAAGCGTAGTTAATATGAAGTTTGTTAGAGGAGCTGTTGGAAGCTTTTGGGCTTCATGTTCATCAAATGGTGGAGGAGGAGGCGTGACATTAAGTATATATGCCGGCAAGACGACGGCGTTATTCTCTGGATGGGAGCATAATCTAAGGCTGCTACGTTTAAATAAGGAGCCGCTAGAGGTTCCAGGCGAGCCAAATATATTTGAGATAGAGGACTATGCTTTTATAGAGGCAGTGCGCCTTAACGACCCAACTAAGGTTCTGTGCACTTATGATGATGGACTAAAGACTATGGAAGTTACCATAGCAGCTAACATGTCTATGGAGGCCGGGAAACCAATCAGGCTTCCAATTTAATTCTAACATGGAGAGAGTTTGCCAAAACTCTAGATATAAATTATATTTCAATAAATTTGCTAAGAGGGATTAGGAGAGGGGTATTAGTGAATGTCTTCTGAAAGAACGTTTAAAGTTCCGGAGAGATTAAAGTGGTGGATAGAGGCTAGGTTTGGTATGTTTATTCATTGGGGTTTATATGCTATTCCAGCTCGCGGCGAGTGGGTGATGTTCTTTGAGCGTATACCCAAAGCCGAGTATGCCAAGTTTGCTAGGAAATTTAATCCCAAAAGATTTAACGCTGATGAATGGGTCTCTTTGGCTAAAGAGGCTGGTATGCGCTACATTGTGTTGACAACTAGACATCACGACGGTTTTTGCCTTTGGGATAGCAAAGTCTCTGATTTCACATCAGTTAAGTCTGCTGCAAAGAGAGACTTCATCGCTGAGTACGTTGAGGCATGTCACAAAGCTGGCCTACGAGTGGGCTTCTACTATTCATTGCTAGATTGGCGTTGGCCAGAATATTGGGAGGGGCCCACCAAAAATCCAGAGGGTTGGGCTAAATTCCGTGAGTATGTGCATGAACAGGTCCGCGAGTTAATGAGCAATTATGGAAAGATAGATATACTTTGGTATGATGGCGCATGGCCTTACACGTCTGAAGATTGGCAGTCCCAACGCTTAAACTCTATGGTTCGCAGTCTACAGCCGGATATAATCATTAATAATCGTTCCGGTCTGCCAGAGGATTTTGAGACGCCCGAGCAGCAAATAAGATATTTTGATAGACCTTGGGAGTCCTGTATGACTATAGATGAATCTTGGTGGGGCTACCATGCGGGCGATAAGCACTTGAAGAGCCCGCTTGAGATAGTTCGGCTATTGGTTCGTTGTGTTGCTGGAAATGGTAACCTACTCTTTAATGTTGGTCCTAAAGCCGACGGAAGCATACCAGAAAAATATAAGCGTAGACTTAGGGTTGTAGGCGAGTGGCTTAAGGAGAACGGTGAATCAATTTATGGTGCGGGAGCAGCGCCGTTTGGGGCTAGCCACCTTGGGCTTGTTACAGCCAAGGGTAATGTAATCTATGTACATATCTTATATTGGCCAGGTAAGGAGGCATGTGTGGCTGGAATAAAGAACAAAGTTGTTAAAGCACATTTATTAGCAACTGAAAAATCACTGCCATTTGAGCAGAAGGGAGACCGCCTATTTATCCGAGGTCTCCCAAAAACCCCACCGGATCCCATAGACACGGTTATAATGCTCGAGCTAGAAGGAAAACCTGAAGTAGCTCCTCCATCCTTCTGGAAATAATTCTGGCAACAAAAACCCTAAAAAGTTAATTAACTATACCCTCCATTTTTATTCCTATGAGATACATTGCTAGGGTTGAGGTTAGATTAAAGCCCGGTCACTCTGACCCTGAAGGTGAAACTACTAAAGATGCGCTTGTAGAACTGAATTATGCTGTTGAATACGTTAGGGTTAGTAAGGTTTATGAGATAGTATTTGAGGCTCAGTCTATTGAAGACGCTAAATCTAAGGTTGAAGAGATGTGCAGAAGGCTTTTGGCTAACCCAGTTAAGGATGATTACAAATACCATATAGAGGAATCGTGGAAATGAATAGACAACTATATATCAGAAGAAGGGATCTACCATTTGAGCTCTATGAGGTTAATATAATTGAGGCAAACGATGAGGATCTTGTTAAAGTAAGCGAGGAGATGGGCTTAGCCCTAAATCTTGAGGAAATGAAGTCCATAAAAGCCTATTTCATGGAGAAGCATAGAAATCCAACTGATGTTGAGTTGCAGACGCTTGGGCAAACTTGGAGCGAGCACTGCTACCATAAAACATTCAAAGGTATAGTTGTCCTTCAAGATGGAAGAGAGATTAACTCGCTTTTCAAGACATTTATAGCTAGAGCAACGCATGAGCTTAATATGCCATGGTGCATTTCAGTCTTCGAGGATAACGCCGGAATAGTCCAATTTGAGGGTGACTATGGAATAGCCGTTAAGGTCGAAACCCATAACCACCCTTCGGCCATAGAGCCCTTTGGTGGAGCTGCAACTGGGGTTGGAGGAGTGATTAGAGATATACTTGGAGTATGGGCTGATCCAATAGCATGCACAGACGTGCTAGGCTTCGGACCGTTAGACTACGATTTTAATAAGCTTCCACCTGGAATAAAGCATCCAAAATACATTTTTAGGGGCGTCATTGCTGGAATTGGTAGCTATGGCAACAACATGGGCATACCAACAGTTAATGGAGCTATATACTTCGATGAGAGCTATACTGGAAATGTCGTCGTCTATTGCGGATGCATTGGAATACTCCCAATAAGCAAATATACTAAAAGAGCTAGAGCAGGAGATCACCTCATTCTAGCTGGTGGCAGAACAGGCAGAGATGGAATACATGGTGTTACATTCGCATCACTAGAGTTAACCGAAAAGTCTGAGGAAGTTTCTAGGCCAGCTGTTCAGATAGCAAATCCAATTGAAGAGGAGAAGCTCAAAAGGGCCATAATAACCATAAGAGATCTCGGATTAGCAACCTCAATAACGGATTTGGGTGGAGGTGGACTCTCAAGCGCTGTAGGTGAAACAGCACATAGATATAATTGCGGGGCTTATGTAGAACTCGATAGAGTCATACTTAAGTATCCAAATATTGCTCCTTGGGAGATTTATATATCAGAATCACAGGAGCGCATGCTACTAACGGTTCCAGAAGAAAATTTAAACACGGTTCTGAAGATTTTCCGAGATGAGGATATTGAAGCGGTTTCAATAGGAAGATTAACTAGCGACGGGACCTTGAGGATATTTCATAGGGGCTTCATGATTGCTGAGATTGATATAAAGTTTCTCTTTAGTCCGCCAAAATCTAAGAAATTCGCCAAATTCACTAAACAGAGGTTATTAGAGCCTTTTTTCGTGGAGCCAGAAAATTTGACGAACTGCCTTATGGAAATTTTATCTTCACCTAATGTTGCCAGCAAAGAGTCTGTTGTCAGAACGTATGACCATGAAGTTAAGGGGAATACTGTTCTGAAGCCATTCTGTGGAAAAAATAGTGGACCGAGCGATGCAGCTGTTATAAAACCCCTTGATGACTCTTGGAGAGGTGTGGTAATTTCATGTGGAATGAATCCGCAATATGGTAAAATTGATGCTTACTGGATGGCTGCCTCTGCGATTGATGAGGCTATCCGCAATAATGTGGCGGTTGGCGGGCGAAGGATAGCATTGCTTGACAACTTTGTTTGGGGAAACCCGGAGAAACCAGATAGGTTGGGTTCGCTTGTTAGAGCTTGTATGGCGTGCTATAAATTTGCGAAAGGTTTTAGGACGCCATTCATATCAGGCAAAGATAGCTTATATAATGAGTCGCCACTCGGCCCGGTTACGCCAACTCTATTAATAACGGCCATAGGAATTATTCCCGACGTGAGAAAGGTTATCTCTATGGATTTGAAGGAGCCTGGTGATTTACTATATATTATTGGGCGAACTTATGCCGAGTTGGGCGGGTCAGAATATTATAAACTTAGAAACTTTCTTGGAAGAAGCGTTCCGAAAGTTCGGCTAAGAGAGGCTAAGCGCAACATTGGGGCAATAGCTAGAGCGATTAACAAAGGTTATGTAAGAGCATGCCATGACCCCTCTGAGGGCGGTTTAGCAGTAGCCGCGGCTGAGATGGCTTTCGCTGGGGGATTGGGTCTTGAGATTTGGTTGCAGAATGTTCCAGGAGCAGATGAGATCCGTAGAAGTGATTATGTATTCTTCTCTGAGTCGAACAGCCGGTTTCTTGTTGAAGTTCCTGAAGAGTGTAAGAAAGATTTTGAGTCGACTGTAAAGGGGACCTATTATGCGGTAATCGGCAAAGTTAGAAGCGACGAATCCTTTAAAGTTTACGGTCTTGATGGAAAGCTTATTGTGAATACAGATGTACGCACATTAATGGATGCTTGGAGGAAGCCGCTTTCCAGAGGTTGAAAGCCTTATGAGGCGTAAGGAAATCAGGGTCTGCATAATTAGGGTTGGCGGAACAAACTGTGATGCCGAGACTAAGAGGGCCTTTGGAGATCTTGGCGCTAAAGCCTTTATATACCATCTAAATGAGGTGTCAAAGAGGAAAATTTTGCTTGATTACCAAATCTTAGTATTTCCCGGAGGGTTCTCCTATGGTGACTATGTTAGAGCTGGAGCGATACTCGCGAAGAGCGTTATGGCCAGAATTGGCAGTGAAATAAAAGCGTTTGTAGATGAAGGCAGACCAATACTGGGGATATGTAATGGCTTTCAGATTCTTGTGGAGGCTGGTTTGCTTCCGGGAATTAATGGTATAAGCGATTATCCTGAGGCTGCTTTGGCAACAAATATTCCAGTGGGCTATAGGTGTAGATGGGTTTACTTAAAGCTTGAGAGCAACGGAAAATGTGCCTTCACATGGATCATACCTGGAAATCGTGTTCTCCGAATACCAGTAGCTCATGCCGAGGGGAGATTTATTCTGCCGAGTGATAAAGAATTGGATAAACTTCTAGATAATAAACAGATAATCCTTAGATATTGTGATGAAAATGGCATCTATGCTAATGGGCGTTTTCCGGAGAATCCTAATGGTTCCCTTTATGATATAGCTGGTATATGTAATCCCGAGGGAACAGTATTTGGCTTAATGCCCCATCCAGAAAGAGCTTATTACGGTTGGCAGCTGCCTGATTGGACAAGAATAGGTAAACCTCCAAAATATGGCGATGGTAAATTTATATTCGAATCCGTGGTGGAGTACGTTGCAAAAAAGTTTTAGCTTGACACATGAACCTAAAGGGTGTAAAGATTGAAGAAAACTCTTGTCATAGGGGACTTAAACGTTGATGTGATAATAAGCGGGATGACGGAGTTCCCTGAGCTTGGACGGGAGATACTATGTAAAGATATTAGAACACTGCTAGGCGGTTCAGCGTCAATATTCGCCTGCAGATTATCTCAGCTGGGTGCTAAGGTAGATATTATCGGAAAAATCGGAAGAGACGAGAATGGGATGATAGTTCTAAATACACTCAAGGAGAATGGTGTTGGGATTGGCAGGGTTATTGTTGAGGATAAACTTAAAACTGGCGTAACGGTTTCGCTTACCTATCCGGAGAATAAGGCGTTAATAACATTTATGGGTAGTATAGGTGCGCTCGAACCTTCTGACATTAAAACCGAAATATTCAAAGAATATGATCATCTGCATGTTTCATCAATATATCTGCAGCCGAAACTACTTATTGCCCTCAGCAAAATATTTGCTGAGGCAAAAAGAATCGGGTTGATTACATCCCTAGATCCCCAGTGCGATCCCGAAGGAAAATACAACCATATATGGGATATACTGGAGCATGTCGATATTTTCTTACCAAATGATAGTGAAATAACCGGAATAACTAGGCTAGAAAACCCAATAGAAGCCCTGAGAAAGATCGGTTTAAAGGTAAGGACTATCGTCGTGAAATGTGGCAGCCGCGGTGCTATTGGTATGCTTGATGGCGAAGTGGTGAGCATAAAAGCCTTCAAGATAAAACCTGTGGACACAACTGGCGCTGGAGACTCTTTTGACGCTGGGTTCATATACTATTTTGTGCATAAAAGCAAAGGCTTCGAGGAATCTATAAGATTTGCGAACGCGGTTGGAGCACTTTCATGTCTTTATATTGGCGGAGCGGAAGGAAAGATAACCGAAGAAGAAACTCTAAGGTTTATTAAGGAAAGTTTAGCCTTCACTGAACGATGAATGTGCACACTTATGGTGTATCTATATGAATCTCCTTAAGTTGACATCTCTTTCAGATAGGGAGCTCGAGATTAGAGGTATTAAACATACGCCGAAAGAAATATTATCTCAACCAAAATTGTGGATTGAAAGCTATAAGCTTCTAAGGAGCAAATGGAGCGAGATAAGGGATTTTATTGAAGATAGAATTCTATCAAAAAGAAATGGAAGAGTAATTCTCTCAGGCGCTGGTTCATCACACTTTATTGGCCTATCTTGCGAAGATCTCTTAAGGAGAATATGGTATGTAGATGTTGAGTCAAGAGCATGCACAGAGATTGTAACCTCTTTTGAATCGATTCTTCTCAAGCATTTAGATACAACAATGCTTTACTTCTCTAGATCAGGTGAAAGCCCAGAAATCTTGGGAACTTTTCTCTTAGCCGACAAGATCTGCGAGAGAATTTCCCACATAATTATTACATGTAATAGACATGGTAGACTTACATATCTGAGAAGTAAAGGTGAAGACAGAGGTGAAAATAATGTTCTTCGAATAATACTCCCGGAAGAGACTAACGATAAAGGGCTTGCAATGACATCCTCATTTACAACAATGCTAATGACAGCTCAATTCTTAGCGTATATACGAGAAATAGATTGGTATGAAAAAATAATCCGTCTCGCTTCAGAGGCCGCTGAAAGAATGCTTAGAGAATACTCTAGCATGATCGAGGAGATAGCGGAGCTGGATTTTGAGAGGGCTTTCTTTCTTGGCACTGGCCCATTATATGGGTGTGCCGTTGAGTCACACTTGAAGCTCCAAGAGTTAACTGCGGGTCGAATCATATGCAAGTTTGATTCCTATCTTGGCGTTAGACATGGTCCTGAGGTTGCTATAGACGATAAAACTATTGTTGTATATTATGTCTCATACAACCCGTTTATTAGGCAATATGAAATCGACCTTATGGAGGATCTGCATAGTAAGGGCTTAGGCCTAAAGAAAGTTGCCGTTTGCTGCGGAATAAAAGAATGTGTTGAGCGCTACGTTGACTACGTGATCGATGTTGGTGGCGGAATATATGAAATCCCAGATTACTGCAGACCAATAGTCGACGTGATATTTGGTCAGCTTCTAGGATTATTCAAATCGCTTAATATGGGCTTAAAACCGGATAACCCAAGCGAGAAGGGTGTAATAACGCGAGTCGTTAAAGGAGTGAAAGTCTACGATTACGATGCATATAAAAATCTAAAGCAATTTAAGGTTATAGCTTAATAACGTGCAGAGGTCGCGCGGTAAATTGATTATTTGGAGGTGGCTGATTGGGTAAACGTGGACATATGGACTCGAAAGTTAGGGTTATATTGATTGGCGTTGGTGCCATAGGCTGCGAGATTGCCAAGCTTCTGCTGAAAAGAAATTGGATAAGAATCGTTGGAGCTGTGGATCCAGACCCAAAGAAGGTTGGTAAGGATCTTAGTGAGGTTCTTGGGCTTAAAGAAAGACTGGGTATACCAGTTCTTGGGAACATCGGCGAATTAAATATTGCGGGGGATGTTGCCATACATGCAACTACATCTTATCTAGAGAGGGCTTATCCGCAGATAGTCGAACTGATCAAGCGGGGCTTAAATGTTATATCCACATGTGAGGAGTTGTCATATCCCTACGTTGTGAGTGATGAGTTATCAAAGAATATTGATGAGTTATCAAAAAAATATGGGGTTACTGTCCTTGGAACTGGAATAAATCCGGGCTTTCTTATGGATACGCTCGTAATAACTCTAACAGCTGTATGCCAGGATGTCAAACACATATATGTAGAGAGGATTATAGACGCTGCTAAGCGTAGATTATCCTTCCAGATCAAAATTGGTGCAGGATTGAGGGTTGAAGAATTTAAAGAGAAAATAGCTAGAGGTGAAATTACCGGTCACATTGGGCTTAAGCAGTCTATAGCAATGATTGCGGATGCGCTGGGCCTAAAACTCGAGAGCATCGAGGAGGAGCCAGCTGAGCCAGTAATAGCCGAAAAAGAGATAAAGAGCCATTTTATTAGCGTTAGACCCGGCCTAGTAGCTGGCTTAAGCCAGAGAGCCCATGGAATTTTAGGCAATAAGCGGCTCGTTACGCTTGCCTTTAAGGCGTACGTAGGGGCTAGCGAGGAATACGATTCAATAACTATTGAAGGTACTCCTACAATTTATCAAAAGATAACGCCATGCATTCATGGCGATGCTGGAACAGCAGCAATAATCGTAAACATGATACCAAAAGTCGTTAATGCCCAACCAGGACTTAAGACAATGAAGGATATGCCAGTTCCATCCGCTATTCTTGGAGATATCAATTTTTCGTAAAAAATAAGCAGTCTATAATAGTCCATCCCAAGCTCTAGGAGAGATGCATTTCCCCTCTTC
>JAGTRH010000036.1 GCA_018396795.1 Candidatus Bathyarchaeota archaeon | reverse complement strand
ATTACAGGAACACCCGTTGTCAGCCACCACAAAAAGAAATACGGGTTTGAGCAACTTGCCAAGAAACCTGAAGCAATTAAATTATATAGAGGCAATCTTCCTCTCTTCTGGTCAATTCTGGAGAATGAGTCTTCCACGATCTTTATGCGCAGTGAATCCATAGCTAACCGTAAGCCCATAAATATCAATATAACACCACCAATGTAGCCTACTGCAACCTTAACACCCTCGTGCTCTAAAAGCGGACCCAGTCCTAAGAAGATCATGAATATTATAATCCATTCAATAATGAAGTGCCCTAAAATAATCAGGGGACCAGCTATTTTACCACTCCTAATAGACTCTGAAACTACAAGCGCAAAGACGGGCCCCGGAACAACGGCGCCAGAAAGAGCTGTTAAGAAGGATAAGGATGCAATCCCCAGTAGGTCAAGCAAAAGATTTCCTCTCAACTCTTTAAATACTATACATTACATTAATATACTGAGACTTTTGATACACCCCTTATCTTTAGAAATTCCGGTATAAGTTCACCAGGTATTTTTGTTTCAGTTATAAGGGTTAATTTTGGCTCAGGCGTAAGCTCCGGGTCATCAACTATCGCCTGTCTAATACTTATGTTCTTCTGCGCTATTAGGGATGCCGCTGCAGCCAGTATACCGGGTGTTTTTGCGTCGATAGGGGTTATTTCAACAACGCCAAAGTTTAGGTATTTTGCCACTTCACGTAGCGACGGCCCGGATGGACTTATACCACTAAAGATTGTTTTTAGCTCTGGGTTGCTCTCAATCATACTTATCGTCTGAGTAACAGTTCTTCTATCAACACGGGCAACTCGACTTATTCTAACTACGGGAATAACTATGTCACCACAGTAAATCCTCCCATTCCTTACACTCAAACCATTCTTAATTAGTATCTTTGCGACATTAAGTCTCTCAGGGTAACCCTCCAAACACTTCGCTATTTTATCCCACATAATCAACCACTCATACAGAATATTAAGCAAGTTATATATTGTACAATGATGCTTTTAACCTTTCCCAGATGCATCAAATAAAAAGGTTTTTGTAGGCTACAGTTATTAATCAATTCAACCAGAGAATTAGTGCCATTCCGTAGAAAGATTTCTAAAATGGAATCCATTTTGCTTCAGCCTCGAACATTTCATTAACCATCATTTCAATGTCTCTAGGCGTTAGGATAGCCGACGTTAGCGGATCAAACATTATAGCCTGCAGGGCTGCGGTCCTGTCTTTTTCTAGAGCCGCCTTAACAGCCATCTCTTGAACATTAATATTTGTTCTATTGAGAGCTGCGCATTGAGACGGTAAGTCGCCGACGTGACATGGATGTATACCTCCTTTATCGACAAAACATGGAACTTCAACACAGCATCCATATGGTAGATTTGTTATCAGCCACTTGTTTTCAACATTACCGTTTATTCGGCAAGGTTTGCCTGTTTCCATCGAGTATATTATGTCTACGCCATACTCGTGTGATCTACTTAGCTCAATAGGTATCTCGCCGCTTATCTGTTTCTTTACTCGCTCGAAATGAGGTTTCCAGGCTTCCTTACATATTTCAAGATAGAACCACCTTGGTTCGCAATACTTTTTTCGTCTCTCCTCGGTTGTTCTAAAGTATGGTACATATTCGCCTAAGTGGTGGCTTGACTCTGTTATAAAATATCCTAAGTATTTCATCATTTCGAATCGAACCTTATCTTTCTCGTAAATTTCCTTCTTTTTCATGGCCTCCCAGAGAAGCGGGTAGGCATCTCTATCCTTATACTTAAATTCCAGGAAGAAAGCCTGATGATTTATTCCGGCAACCCAGTAATAAATGTCTTCGTAGGGGAGATTAACGTAGTTTGCTAGCTGCATTGCTGTTCCCTGAACGCTATGACAGAGACCGACATTCTTTATCTTCGTCGCTTTATTCATAGCCCAGCAATTAATTGCCATTGGATTAGCATAATTAATTAGCAGCGCATCTGGACAAAGATCCTCCATATCGTAGCATATATCCAGCAAGACTGGTATAGTTCTAAGACCGCGGAAAACGCCGCCTGGACCGATAGTGTCCCCAACCTCCTGGTTTACGCCATACTTTAAGGGAATGTTTATGTCAATCTCAAATGCCTCTAACCCGCCAACTTGAATCATGATAACCACAAAGTCGGCATCCTTTAATGCCTCCCTGCGGTTAAGCGTAGACTCAATCTTCATGTTGGGTGCGTACTTTGAAGCTACCACTCGTGCAAACTTGCTTATTAACTCAAGACGCTCAGCATCGATGTCCATTAAGGCAACAGTCGAGTCTCTAAGCTCTGGATGGTAAATAATATCTGTGAGTAGACGGCTGGCAAAAACGACGCTTCCAGCGCCAATAAATACTATTTTAGCCACGTAAATCACCCTAAAAATTGATAGTTAACTCGCTATATAAATGCAGTAGCGGATGGGAAAGCTGCTGAGCAAAGCTTTTAAATATTCGTGTACCTTGTTTTTCAAGAGTTCACTGGAGGATCAGCCTTGCCTAAGAAGGAGAAGGGACGCTCACATTCGATCAGACCCGTTGGGAAAAGACCTCCAAGCTGGTGTAAATATACTCCAGATGAGGTTGTAGCCTTAATTGTTAAGCTTGCCAGGGAGGGTAATTCGCCTAGTAGAATAGGCATGATATTACGTGATCAATATGGCATCCCGCTTGTTAAGCCAATAGTTGGTAAGGGCATAGTTGAAATATTGAAGGAGAATGGTTTAGCGCCTAGGATACCTGAAGACTTAGAGAACCTTCTCAAGAAAGCCGTCCGCGTATCTGCGCATCTACAGAAAAATAACAAGGATAAACGTAATAAGAGAGCACTCCAGTATATTGAATCTAGAATTCATCGCTTATCAGAGTATTATAAGGAAAGAGGTGTATTACCGCCAAACTGGGAGTATAAGACTGCAGTTGCTTCCATCGCTTAAATGGGATCTTAATGACGAGTGAAACCCGCTTAAATGAGTTTATCGATGAGTCTAAAAGGGCGGCTGACGAGATACTCGATAGCATTAGCAGGAAAAGAAAAATATTTATAGTCTCACATATGGATGCTGACGGAATAACTGCTGCTGGAATAATTGGCAGGGCTCTATTTAGGGCTGGAGCAAACTTTATTATTCGGATAGAACGTTGGATGGACGAGAGGGTTATAGGTGAGGTATGCCTGCAAGGTGGAGAAGAAACGCTACCAATCTTTACTGATATGGGGAGCGGATACCTAGATATTTTAAGCGCCAAAGTTGGCGATAAGCGGGTGATTATACTTGATCACCATCAACCTATTGGAAAGCCAAAGGAATTATTCCTACAAGTTAATCCCCACCTTTATGGAATAGATGGATCCAGAGAGATAAGCTCGGCTGGAATTTCATATCTTGTAGCTAAATCATTGGATGAGAGAAATATCGACCTCGCCTGTTTAGCCGTTGTAGGAGCCTTAGGCGACCTACAGGATAAATTTAGTGAGAGAAAATTAGGCGGGGTTAATAGCCTTATCGTTAAGGATGCCGTTGAATCCGGGTTTTTAAGTATTGAAACAGACCTACTATTCTTTGGTAGGGAGACGCGTCCAATACATAAAGCATTAGCTTATACGACAAGCCCTTATATACCCGGGATAAGCGGCGAGGAGGATAAAAGCCTAGCTTTTCTAAGCGGGTTAAATATTGAGTTAAAAAGGAATGATAGATGGCGAGCTTTAAGAGACTTATCGCAGGATGAAAAACGCAGGTTATTTTCCGCTTTACATGATTATCTGGTTTCCAAGGGGTTTAGAAGCGAGGTTGCCATGAGTTTGCTTGGAACAATATATATTCTTGCAAGAGAAGAGCCTTGGACGCCGCTTAGAGATGCCAGAGAATACGCTCTTCTCTTGAATGCAACTGGGAGAATGAATACGCCTGGCCTTGGTGTGGCTATATGCATGGGCGATAGAGGTAAAGCATACGAAGATGCACTTAAGATTTTAGAAGAATATAGGCAAACAATCACAAAATATCTTACATGGCTTGACGAGAACCCAGACCGTATTGAGGAGTGGGAATTTATTTACATTCTACATGGGGAAAAAGATATTGATGAGCGGGCGATAAGCACGATATCAACTATAATATCAACAAATCTACCAAAACCGGATAAGCCATTAATAGCCTACTCATTTATACCAAAGGAGGGAGTAATTAAAATATCTGCGCGCGCAACAGACATGCTAACTCAGATGGGAGTAAACATCGGGGAGATATTGCGTATTGCCGCCGAAAAGTGTTCCGGCATAGGTGGTGGACATGATATTGCTGCAGGAGCTCAAGTGCCGTATGAGCAGAAGACGCGATTTCTAAGATACGTTGATTTGCTTGTGAAAGAGCAGATTGAGAGGCTGAGGCGAAATGGAGGTTGAGGTTGAAATAACGCTCATATATAGCGATGAGAGAGAAGCTGCCGCTATATCAAGTGGGGTATCGCCAGACAACTTAGAAACTCCTGAAGGATTATTAATAGAGACAAGGGCTTTAGACAATAAAACTGTTACTAGCATCAAATACCGGGGTGAGAACACTGCAACCCTTCTGTCAACAATCAATGATTTGCTAAGTTGCATATTGACCGCAGAGAGAACGCTCTTGGCAGTGAAGAGAACCAGTTAATACTAAATATATGCAAAAGGTTTTTTAGTCTCATTTATTTACTTCTCAAGGAGAAAAGTAGTAGAACTGATGCTAAAGGAGAGGTGATATAGAAAATGTCAGTGTTCGCCGTTCCCGGCGCGTATGATAGGGCCATCACCGTTTTCTCTCCGGATGGCCGCTTATTTCAAGTTGAGTATGCACTAGAAACAGTTTATAGAGGATCAACTATTATTGGTATAATGTGCCCCGAGGGTGTTATTATAGGGGCTGAGGAAAAGATTGAATCTAGACTACAGAATCCGAAATTTAGTCAGAAGATATATGAGGTTGATGAACATATAGGAGCCGCCGTTGTCGGACTAAGCTCCGATGCGCGAGTGTTAATTGATGAAGCCAGAATATTCGCTCAAAGTAGCAGGCTTATGTATGATGAACCAGTTGACGTAGAGATGGTTGCTAAGAGAATTGGTGACATAAAGCAGATGTATACGCAGCATGGGGGGGTTAGACCTTTCGGCGTTTCTATAATCTTCGCAGGTGTGGATAAAGGTGGATGCCAATTATTTACAACGGATCCTAGTGGAACATACAGGTCCTATAAGGCTGTTGCTATAGGAATTGGACGTGAAACAGCGGAGGGTATACTTAAGGAAGAATATCGTGACGACTTAACGCTTGATGAGGCTATAAAGCTAGGCATTAAGTGTCTACTAAAGTCAATGCAGGCTAGGGGAGAGCAGCCCAGAATTAAAATAGCTGTTGTTCCGGCTTCGACCAGGCGGTTTAAATTATTAGTGGACGATGAGATTGAGAAGTATGTAAAGGAAGTACAAGGGTAGCTGAAGGCGATGAGCAAGAACTACACGATTGCGCGCATAAGCATAGATGGAGAGAATTTCGAGATTCTCGTTAAACCTGACCCGGCGTTTGCCTTTCGTAGTGGAAAGTCTGTTTCTTTATCGGACATATTGGTTACAGAGGTAATATTTACTGATGCAAATAAGGGTTTAAGGGCTCCTGATAAGAAACTTAAGGAGGCTTTTGGAACAACAGATCCAATAGAAATATCTAAAATTATACTCAAGAGGGGAACTCTACAGATAACTGCTCAGCAGAGAAAACAATTGATTGAGGAGAAGCGTAGGCAGATAATTGATTTCATATCACGAAATGCCGTTGATCCAAGAACCAAGCTGCCACATCCACCAACTCGCATAGAGCAAGCTCTTGAGCAAGTTCGCTTTCCTGTAGATCCGTTTAAGAGCGTTGAGGAGCAGGCTAATGAAGCCATTAAAGCTCTACGCTCAGTCTTACCACTGAGTGTAGAGAAGATCTCTGTTGCAGTTAAAATACCGCCTGAATATGCCAGCAAATCCTATGGAACGCTTAAATCCTTCGGTACAATAAAGAATGAAATTTGGTTAAGTGATGGCTCCTTATCGGTTATTTTAGAGATGCCAGCGGGATTCTATGGTCCCTTCCTTGAGAAGATGGGCGAGATGACTCGTGGAAATGTTGAAGCTAAAATCGTGAAGTGATATTAAGAAAACTAGGAGTTTTTGGAGGTTTTAGACCATGTTTTATTTTGAGAATAGGCAGATTGTGACTCCAGGGGACCTTTTAGCTGAGGGGGATTATGTAGCTGGAAGTAACACGTATAAAGATGGATTTAAAATTTATGCAAGCAGACTTGGGCTTGTCGAATATGAAGGGAGAACTGTTCAGGTTGTCGCGTTAAACACCATTTATATTCCCTCGCCCGGGGACCAAGTTATTGGTAAAATAGAAGATGTAAGTGTTAATGGCTGGACCGTTGACATAAATTCTCCTTACAAGGCTATTTTAAGGGCTAATGAAGCCCTAACTAAGCCATTTAAGCAGCAAAAGGATAATTTGGCTAGTTTCCTTGATGTTGGGGATTTAATTTTCGCAAAAGTTATAGCGTTTGATCGAACGGTTGACCCAACTCTCACGATACGGGAACCGGGGCTTGGAAAGATAACGCAGGGGCAGATAGTTAAGGTGTCCCCAGCTAAGATCCCGAGAATAATAGGCCGTAAAGCTTCAATGATAAATATGCTTAAGAGAGAAACCGAATGCAAAATAACTGTTGGACAGAATGGTATAGTATTAATTTCCGGGCCAAGCCCAGAGCATGAGAGATTAGCCATTCTTGCGATTGAGAAGATAGCGCAAGAAGCGCATACATCTGGGCTAACTGACCGAATAGCTGAGATGATAAAGAAAGAAAAGGGTGTAAAGTCATGAGTGGAAGGATTAAGTTAATTGATGAAAATGGCTTAAGGATTGATGGTCGAAGACCAAATGATCTTAGGCCAATAAAAATGGAAGTAGGCATACTAAGTAATGCTGATGGATCAGCATATATTGAGCAGGGAAAAAGCAAAATACTGGCTGCCGTTTATGGCCCTAGAGAAGTTCATCCTCGGCATTTAGCCCTCCCAGATAGAGCCCTCCTTAGATGCAGGTATCACATGGCGCCATTCTCTGTTGAGGAGCGGAAGACTCCTGCTCCATCAAGGCGTGAGATAGAGCTTTCGAAGGTTATAAGGGAGGCGCTTGAACCAGCGATATTTCTCGAGAAGTTTCCTAGAACCGCTATAGATATATTCATTGAGGTATTACAGGCTGATGGTGGAACAAGATGTGCCGGTACAACTGTTGCTGCGCTAGCTCTGGCTGATGCTGGAATACCCATGAGGGATCTCGTAGTTGCATGCGCTGTCGGAAAAGTTAACGGTGTCCTAGTTTTAGATCTCAATGATCTTGAGGATAGGGAGGGAGAAGCCGACCTACCAATAGCATATATGCCTAATTTAGGCGTGGTCTCGCTTCTACAGATGGATGGAATTCTAACTATTGACGAGTTTAAGCAAGCGCTAGATCTTGCGATTGAAGGCTGTAAGCAGATATATAAGCTCCAAAAAGAAGCCTTAAAAGCCAAATACGTGGGGATTAAGGAGGAGGTTGAATCTTGTCTTCAATAATGGTTTCACGTATAAGGCAGAGACAAATATATCAGATGGTTGCTAGTGGAAAGAGACTCGATGGCAGGGGACTTAACGATTATCGACCAATTAAAATAGAAACTGGAATGATTGAAAAAGCTGAGGGTTCAGCAAGAGTTCTGCTCGGTAAGACAGAGGTTGTCGTTGGTGTTAAAATCGAGATCGGTGAGCCGTTTCCAGATAGACCTAATGAGGGGGTTCTCACGGTTAACTCGGAGTTTGTGCCATTAGCTTCGCCCGAATTTGAACCTGGACCGCCAAATGAAGAGTCTATTGAGCTTGCTAGAGTTGTTGATAGGGGTATACGTGAATCTCGAGCTATCGAGTTGGAGAAACTTTGCTTAATTCCCGGAAGAAAGGTTTACGTAATTTTTGTTGATATTTACGTTCTTAACCATGATGGAAACCTAATAGATGCATCGTCTTTAGCATCCTTAGCCGCCTTACTAAACACTAAAATACCAGTATATGTTGTTGAGAATGGCGAAGTTAAGAGGACATCGGAGTACATGCCATTACCTATGAGAAATTATCCTATCTCTATTACGTTTGCGAATATAAGCGATAGACTGGTGGTTGACCCGTGGCTTGAAGAGGAAGAAGCTATGAATACCCGGTTGACGATAACTTTTGATAAGGATGGTAGAGTTTGCGCTATACAAAAGGGTGGTCAAGGAGCCTTAACACCACAACAGATCATAGAAGCTGCTTATATAGCTAAAGAGAAATCTGAAGAATTAAGGAAGCTGGTGGTGAAAAACTATGGGTAAAAGAACTAAGAAGGTTGGTCCAGCAAGGGGATTTGGCCCAAGATATGGCGTATCGGTTAGAAGACGCTATGTTAGCATACTCACTGAAATGAAGAAACGACATACATGCCCACGATGCGGCCTTAAATCTGTGCGGAGAGATAGCGTTGGCATCTGGGTTTGTAGAAAGTGTGGTCTTAGATTCACTGGTGGGGCATATACGCCTATAACTAAGCTCGGCGTGGTGGCTGAGCGCGCTGCTAAAAGCGCTTGAAACCTTCATAAAGGATTAGCCAGGAATGATTCTCTTAACGACGTCACATAGACCTACAAGAAGAGTTAGGAGCTTATGCAACGATTTAGTGTGTTTAATACCGGGCTTAATTAAAGTTAACCGCGGGAAAATGAGCTTACTAGAGGTTGCTGAGCGAGCCGCTCAGCTCGGTGCTAATAAGTTCATTGTTATTGATAGATGGATGGGTGGTCCAGGCAGAATAAGACTCTTCAAAATAAATAATGGAGAATTTGAGGAGAAACCTCCACGAGCGTATATTTCTGGTGTAAAGTTGAGAAGAGAATTTAGAAAATCATTGGAGAGGGTTAAGGAGAAGATCAATTTATTATTTTTTGAAGTAAATGAAATAATGGATCAGCGCATAGAGAAGTTTAGCATTGAACTCTCAGAGTTCCTAGAACTACCTATGCTTAAGTCAGGTATTGAGGCATTAAATTATGAGGCATGTATGCGCGTTTCTATTGGGGAAGATTGCTGGGCATACATATCGTTCTTCCTGTTACCTGGCAATGTGGAGGTTGGTCCGCGCATAAAAATCTCTCACGTAGTGTGGGATATATGATTAGGGGAGCCCGAGCTGTTTTACGCTTCACATTTCCATCAGAAAGAGAGGCTGAGATTATAAGCAAATCTATTTTGCCAGAGACGGAAGCCACGGCCAGATACCGCGCGAGGGTTAAAGCCACGAGGGAAGGTAATTGGGGTACGCTCACCTTTGAGTCGAAGGATGCAACCGCGCTAAGAGCTT
>JAGTRH010000035.1 GCA_018396795.1 Candidatus Bathyarchaeota archaeon | reverse complement strand
CAATGTTTCTAAGCGCAGCCCGCGCCCTAGCTTCAGCGAGCCTAACTAAAGCCTCGAGTTGACGGGCTGTTATAGCGATCGGTGAACCCTCGCCTTCGCTGGCTGAGCGCATAGCTAAATAGAACTCCTTCAGTCGATCCATAGCTTCCTGCGTTAAGACTGGCTTTATATTGTTCCTTGAGTATGCGATATACTTTCTTAGTAAGTCTGGCAGGATTGGTGGCTCAGTTGGAGGCGCCTCCTTCATATGTAACTTAAGTAAGTGCTCGCTCATCCGTGAATCGGCATCTTTGTCTGGAACATCTCTTAAAACAAAGATTAAGTCAAACCTGGATAGAATTGTTATTGGAAGCGAGATGTTCTCGGCAACTGTTCTATAGGGATCATATCTTCCAAGCGCTGGGTTAGCAGCCGCCAGAATAGCTGTTCTAGCATTTAATGTCGCAACTATTCCGCCTTTTGCAACCGATATCGTATGCTGCTCCATAGCCTCATGTATAGCAACTCTATCTTCAGGTCTCATTTTGTCAATCTCATCTATACATGCTATACCTTTATCTGCCAAGACAAGCGCTCCAGCTTCAAGAGTCATCCCGCCAGTTGGTGATGGCAGAACGGCAGCAGTTAATCCAGCAGCGGTTGTCCCCCTGCCGCTCGTATATAGGCCTCTAGGCGCTATTCTTTGAACATAACGTAGAATCTGTGATTTGGCAGTTCCAGGATCACCGACCAAAAGTATGTTTATTTCGCCTCTAATGTTTATATCAGGCAGGTGTTTTGGAACCCCACCAAATAGGAGATACATGATCGCCTCCTTAATATGCTCGTAACCATATATTGATGGCGCAATAGAATGGATTATTTTCTGGTGTATGAATGGATCCTTAGCGAGACGAAGTATTTGCTCCTCTTCTTCAGGAGTTATAAGCAGAGATTCAGACTCTTTACTAGCTGCATCTATAAAATTCGCATCAAGATAAAGCGTAAAAGCCCTGCTCTTGCCAGTTCTAGGATACGACGTTGACTCAGCACCAACTATGCCAATAACGTAAACCCTATCACCCGGCCTAGCGGTATCAACAACATCCTTACCAACAAGCCTAATATCCAATGAACGCGGGGTCTGTCCTGGCGGAATATCCTCAGGATATTCCTGAATCCTCAACTCCTGGTAATCAATAAACTTAGACTCCTCCTGAATGAAGTCAAAGGGCCCATTTTTACCACAACGCGGATTAGCACACTTAAAGGGAAGTGCAAGAAATGCTCCGCTCTGAGGAATCTCCATCTTTTGTTCACATCTCTTACATCTAAATGCAGCTACGGTAACGATAGGTCTCACTGTTGATGCGCGCATTATTATGCCCTCAACCATAACGAGCCGCCCAATATGCTCGGAGCCGAGCCTACGCAACGGCGTAACACGCGGCAACCCGCGAATCCTAACTGTTACCCCGGTCTCCTTAATTCTCTCAGCATATTCTGGATCCTCTATCTGTAGCTGCTCAAACGCAGCGCTATTAGCATAGGCTAGGCACTCGTCAGGTTTTTCAAGTAATTCATCTGCTAAATGTGGATCAACAACTAAAAGATCCTCGAAGTCGAGTATAAGTGATGTTGATGCATTTAGAGCCATCTGCGCAATTCTTTGGCGATACTTCGCAGACTTAAATATTGAGCTAAACTTCTCAATGGGTTTCTCAACAACAAGCTCCGTCATTGTTACGCGCCTCTTAATTTAGGCTTTTTAAACTATTTTTGACCTCCATTCGATTATTATATTACGTATGCGCTCATAAAGGTCTCTCTCCTCATAAGTGAGATTTTTTAAAATTTGGCTTTCTGGAGTTTGGATTGAGGCTAACGAGATAATCTTCCTCAGTCTGCAGTTAACTATATCCAGCGCAAGATTTTGAACATGTTCGAATTCCCTCATCTTCTCAGGGCTAGTTTTAGAAGCAGCCTTTAACTCATCAATTAAGCGACGAAGTCGAGGATAGAAGTCTTCCGGTAAAGTTGATAACTGCCCAACAGCCTGTATACGCTCTGTCCACTGAATTTTGTAGAGCTTAGTTGCATCTAACATGCCCTCTCTAATCTTAACTAGACCATCCTTCTCAAGTTCCCGGGCAACCCAAAACCTAACGTCATACTCATGACCCCCTTCAAAGGGCCCAACAGAAAAACCAATAAGATCAATCTTGGGTGAACTCTTAATGGCGACAACTGTAACAAGATTATTCTCAAATAGGAAATCCGAATATTCGATGCTCAAGCGATGGCATCCCCGCCAAACATCAGTCAATGTTATTAAAGGTGCTTTAACCTAAATATAACACCTGGAATATAAAAAGGTGATATACATGTTTTTGATCGTTTAGACTAGGTGAAATCATGATTTTTTGTTGAACCGCAAAAATGGGTAGCTGTTATTTTCTACCTCCAATTTCCTTATTTTAATGCCAGAACTGTCAAGCAAAGCTTAAATCATTTTTTAGCTAAATTTTCTATGAGACACATGAAAGTTAAAGTTGTTTATCTAGGTGTTGTCAGGCATAAGGTTGGAAGAAAAGAGGAGGAGTATGAGGTATCTGAAGGTTCCTCCCTAAAAGATCTACTTACCAAGATCGTTGAAGCACATATAGCCCTTAAGGATTTAGCAGGTAGTTTAAATGATAGTCAGATTGACCCAACATTGATAGCAACCCTAAATGGATTCGCCGTAAACTTGAATAGCAGTAGAAACGTTATACTTAAGGATGGCGATACACTAACTCTCATGACCGTTATCGGAGGAGGTTAAAAACTATCTAATTGTACGCTTCAGACTTTCTTTGACATTATATTAGAGGGAAAATTCTTATAAATCACAATGTATTTTTGTTTTCACCAATAATGGTGAAAACCTGTGCCTGAATGGGGATATTCAATAACTGATCTAGATCCTGAAAACACCGCCAAGGCGAGCGGTAGGGAACTTAGAATATCGCCTAAAGCAGCTAGAGAAGTCTGTGCTGTAATAAAGGGTATGATGCTTGATGAGGCCAAAGAGTTTCTAAGGCAAGTAATGGCCATGAAAAAAGCTGTTCCATTTAGGAGGTATAATAAGAAACTTCCTCATAGAAGAGGTCTGAACGGCGCTGGCAGGTACCCAGTTAAAGCAGCCTCGAAAATACTTAAGATTCTTGAGAGCGCCGAGGCAAACGCTGACTTTAAAGGGTTAGATGCTGAGAAACTTAAGATAATTCATGCAGCAGCATACCCGGGAGCAAAGATAAGAAGGTATATTCCACGAGCTTTTGGCAGAGCTACACCAAAATTTGAGACATTGTGCCATGTTGAAATAGTCCTAGAGCAGGTGAAAGAGGGATAAGTAATGTCATATGTTAAACATTTCGTAAATGAAACCATAAAAAGAGCAGAAATAGATGAATTTCTTTGGAGGGAGTTTGAAAGAGCTGGTTATGGTGGAGTTGACATAACTAAGACGCCCTTAGGTACGAACATAGTTGTTTACGTCATGCGCCCAGGTTTTGTCATAGGACGCGGTGGCGAGACGATAAAAAACCTAGCCAAGATTCTTGAGGAAAAATTTAACCTCCCAAATCCACAGATATCTGTTGCAGAGATAGAAATTCCAGAATTAAATCCTTATGTCATGGCGTCTAGAATAGCCGCTGCCCTTAGACGCGGAGTCCATTTTAGGAGAGTTGGCTTCTGGGCCCTAAATCAGATAATGAGCGCAGGCGCTCTTGGAGCCGAGATAATTATTAGCGGAAAACTCAGAACTGAAAGGGCTAGGGCTGAAAAATTCAGGGATGGATACATCCCAAAAAGTGGGGAGCCAGCTATGAAATATGTTAGGAAGGCAGTTGCACATGTTCAGCTGAAACCCGGAATATTTGGTGTTAAAGTTATAATAGTATCTCCAGAGGCTAAGTTTCCAGATGAAGTAGAAATTCTTGAGGGGAAAGCAGAGGAGCCTACTACTGAAGAGAATACGATCGAATCTTGATATTGGGGGGCTGATAGTAGATATGGCAATTCTCAGAATGAATGAAATCCGCAACATGTCCCGCGATGAACGTGAGAGGAGACTTAGCGAACTGCGTGCAGAACTCACTAGGCTGAAGACTATGGTTAGGGCTGGTGGTGCAATTGAAAAGCCAGCCAGAATTAAAGAGATTAGACGGACAATAGCCCGCATCCTAACTGTCAACAATGAGGAGGATAGAAAGGTTAAATGAATAATTTAACTCATATTCTCCAGGATGAGTTTATTGGATTAAAAGTTAGAGTCGCTGAGAGTACAAATCCGAGTTGTGTCGGTTTATCTGGAAGAATTATTGATGAGAGTAGAAATACTTTTAAGATTCTTTGCGGAAATGAGGAGAAGATTTTGATCAAGGAGAATTGTGTTTTCCATTTCACTTTACCAGATAAAACTATTGTTGAGATTGATGGTAAAGTTTTAATTGGTCGACCTGAAGATAGGGTTAAGAAAGTAATTAGGAGACGTTGGTAATGTCACTTGAATCTGTTAGGAATCCGGAGAAAACGTGTAACGACCCGAATTGTCCCTTTCATGGTTCCTTAAAAATTAGAGGGAGAGTACTTGAAGGTACTGTTGTGAGCGCTAAAATGGATAAAACTGTCGTAGTGAGACGCGATTATGTGAAATATGTGTCAAAATTCAAAAGGTATGAGCGGAGACATAGTCGTATACCAGCTCACAATCCACCATGCATAAATGCCGCAGAAAATGATGTTGTCAGAATAGCTGAATGCCGACCAATAAGTAAAACAGTCTCCTTCGTGGTAATAGAAAAATTAGAGAGGGTATCTTGAAATGGCTGCTAAAGCTAAGACCAGAGGTTTACAGGCTAAGGGTGTTGGAAAACCTAAAATGAGAGTAAGTAAGGGAGTAAATGTTGGGTCACTGATCAAATGCACTGATAACTCTGGTGCTAAAGTGCTCAGACTGGTTCAAGTAATAGGATATAAAGGCAGACATAGAAGGTCCCCAGCAGCTTCAGTAGGCGATATTGTAGTAGTATCCGTTAGAAGAGGAACACCAGACATGCGCAAAAAATTATTCCATGCAGTGATAGTTAGACAAAGGAAACCCTATAGACGCCCAGAGGGCATATGGGTTCAATTCGAAGATAATGCAGCCGTAATTATAACGCCAGACGGCGAGATGCGTGGGTCAGAAATACGCGGCCCAGTTGCTAGGGAGGCTGCTGAAAGGTGGCCTAGAATAGCTAGCGCATCAAGTATAATTATATAGGGGAGAATAAGTGGCATGGAAAGGGTATCGGTTAAACCAGGTAAGCAGAGGAAGAGACTCTACCAAGCACCATATCATATTCGTGGAAAGATTTTATCAGCTCATCTATCATCTGAACTCCAAGAAACATATAAAACAAGGTCTCTTCCAGTCAGGAAGGGCGATACGGTCAGAATTTCTAGGGGCGACTATAAGGGTGTTGAAGGTAAAGTAATGAGGGTTGATAGAAAAAGGTATCGCATATTCATTGAAGGCATAACTCGTGAAAAGGCTGATGGAACAACCGTGCTAGTCCCAATTCATCCATCTAAGGTTGAGATAATACGCTTAAACCTAGATGATAAACTTAGGAAAAAGATATTAGAGAGAAGGGCCCTTAATGAGGGGGCAAAAAACAAGGTTAAGACCTTAATACAACCGTCATCTAGCGTAGAAGGTGCATGAAAATGGGTAAGATGGGTGGTAGCAGACATATTAAACGTGAGGTAACACCTGCATTCTGGCCTATACACAGAAAAAAGTTTGTTTGGGCCCTTAAGCCTAGCCCAGGTCCTCATCCTATTGAGCGATGTATACCCTTGGGAATAATTGTACGAGACCTCTTGGGTTTTGCTAAAACGATGAGGGAAGCTAAGAAGATAATTGCTCAAGGGAAAATTCTCGTGGACGGTCGGGTTAGGCGTAAAGAGCACTTTCCAGTTGGATTAATGGATGTTTTATCGATACCTGAAATAAACGTGAATTTTAGGGTTCTTCCATGCGAGAAGGGTTTAACTCTACATAGAATAAGTGCTGAGGAAGCAAAGTATAAGGTTTGTAGAATTGAAAATAAAACAACTATTAATGGTGGCAATATTCAGCTTAACCTTCATGATGGAAGAAATATATTTATACGTAGTGAGGACGCAAGTAACCCCGCTGGAAAAATATATTCGACTCTCGATGCATTAAAAATGGAAATTCCAAGCCAACAAGTTCTCGAACACTTAAAATTAGATATCGGCATGATGGCTATAATTGTGGATGGGGAAAATATTGGGAAATATGGAACCATAAAAGCCATTGAGGAACGCAAAGGGCAAAAAAGACGAAGAAGCCTCGTAACAATAGAGGGCAACAATGGAGTAACCTACCAGACGATACTGGACTATGTATTCGTCGTGGGTGATAAAAAGCCAAGAATATCCCTGCCTAGCGTGGTGGAGGAATATGCTGTCAGCTGAAGATTTTAGGGCAAAGTGGCAGGAAAACCCGATGCTAAAACCAAGAGTCGAAAAGGTTGTTGTAAACTGTTCTGTTGGAAAGTCAGGTGAACCATTAGAGAAGGCTATGAAGATTATTGAGCAGTTAACTGGACAGAAACCGTGCTTTAGAAGGGCCAAGAAAACCATTAGGGACTTCGGAATAAGACGAAAAGAACCCATGGCATGTGTAGTAACGCTTAGAGGTGAGAGAGCTGTTGAGTTTCTTAAGAGGGCTTTGGAAGCAGTCGACAGGAGAATTCCGGCAAGCTCATTTGACAGGTTTGGAAACTTCTCCTTTGGCATAAGAGAGCATATAGATATACCTGGAACAAAGTATTCTCCTGATTTAGGCATAATAGGCATGGATATTTGCGTATCCTTAGGTAGAGCTGGCTATAGGGTTAAATATAGAAGAAGAGCAAAATCTAAGATTGGTTCAAAACATAAACTAACTGCAGAAGAAGCCATGGCGTTCATGAGAGAGGAACTCGGCGTTGAGATAACGGGGGATGGGCATAAATGAGCGAGAGAAATGAGAGAAAAGTAAAGAAGATTGGTAAGGGCAGTAGACCCTGTAGGCGATGCGGGTCATATGGTCCAATAATAAGAAAGTACGGTTTAAACCTTTGCCGTCACTGTTTCAGAGAAGTAGCGGAGAAATTGGGCTTCAAAAAATATAATTAGAAGAGGTGATGATGAATGAATTTAGACGCGGTATCAAATGGTTTAACAGCAATCTACAATAACGAAATGAGACGTAAAAAAGAGTGCTATATAATGCCAGCATCGAAGCTACTGGGCAACATCCTTAGGGTATTGCAGATGCATGGTTATATCGGCGAGTTTGAGTTTATAGATGATGGACGAACCGGAAAGTTCCGAGTTCAACTCCTAGGTAGGATAAATAAATGTGGGGCTATAAGACCTAGATACTCATTTAAGGCCAAAGATATTGAAAATTGGGAGAAAACTTTTCTTCCAGCGAAAGATATGGGCATACTTGTAGTTACGACGCCTCAGGGGGTTATGTCCCACCTAGAAGCTAAGAAGAAGAGTATTGGAGGCAAGCTTCTAGCATACGTATATTAAAACTACTTATGGAGAGACCGTAAGATGCAAGAGATCGAGACTAGACGAGTCAAAATTCCAAATGGCGTTAAAGTTAGAGTAGAGGGTAAAATCGTAGAAGTTATAGGCGACAAAGGAAGATTGATACGAAGTTTCTCTGAGCACCCTGTAGCGATAAGCGTTATTGGCGATGAAGTCGAAGTCTCAGCCCTCTGGCCTAAAAGAAGGGAAAAAGCTTGTGTTGGAACGGTAGCTGCGCATATTAAAAATATGATTCTTGGCGTAACAAAAGGTTTCACATATAAGCTTAAAATAGTCTTCGCCCACTTCCCAGTATCTGTTAAAGTTAGTGGGGATAGAATTTTAATAGAAAATTTCATGGGCGAGAGATCTCCGAGAATAGCGAAAATAGTTGGCAACACTAAGGTTATCGTTAAAGGTGATGACGTAATTGTGCAGGGAATAAATTTAGAAGAGGTTAGTCAAACAGCCGCTAACATAGAACAAGCTACGAGAATAAAAAATAGAGACCCAAGGAGGTTCCTAGATGGTATTTACGTCTATGAGAGGTTGGAGGGGTTGATTAGTTGAGCTCCCAAGAAACAAGCCCAGATATGAAAAGAGTGATTGAGTTAAGAGAGAGGGTAAAAAGTAAGAAACCTGAATTCATACGGCAGGAGAGCTGGAGATATAAGCGAGTGAAGGAAAACTGGAGGAAACCTAAGGGTATAGATAGTAAAATGCGTAAAGAGGTTAAGGGTTGGCCTGCCAGAGCAAAGGTTGGCTATAGGGGACCAAAGGCAGCTAGGGGTCTACATCCCTCAGCTTACCGAGAGGTTATCGTTTATAACATTGACGACCTAACAGAAATAGATCCTAAAACTGATGCCATAAGGATAGCTCATACTGTTGGTGCAAAAAAGAGAGCCGAAATACTTAATAAAGCAAAGGAAATAGGGGTAAACATCTTAAATCCTGGAGCGGTCACGGAAAAGGAGGCAAGTGAAGTCACCAAGGTCAGTCAATCCTAGTTGGAGGTATTTTGACTTTGAGCTTGAGAAGCCAACGTAGAATGGCTGCGGAAATACTTGGCGTAGGCGAGGAGCGAATATGGATAGACCCAGAGAGAATCGAGGATGTTGAGACAGCAATAACTAGGGAAGACATAAAAAGGCTAGTACATGAAGGCGTTATAAAGAAGGTAAAGGAAAAGGGCGTTAGTCGCGCTCGTGCACGGATAATACGCGAGAAAAAGAAAAGGGGAAGGCGAAGAGGCGTAGGGAGCAGAAGTGGGGCTGCAAGTGCCAGAGTTGCACACCAAAAGGACTGGGTTGAAAGGATTAGAGCTCTACGTGAGAGACTTCGTGAGCTTAAGGAGAGGCGCATTATAACAACTAGAGTTTACAGGCAGCTTTATTTGAAGGCTAAGAGTGGATCTTTCAGTTCCGTTTCGGACCTGCATCGCTATATTGAGGTTCACGGCTTGAGGAGGAGGCGTTGATGGCCAAAGGTCCATCCTACAGCGTTCCATTCAGAAGGCGTAGGGAAGGAAAAACAGACTATAGACTCAGAAAGAAAATGGTTATCTCAAAGATGCCTAGGCTCGTGGTTAGAAAAACTGGGAGAAACTTTATTGTTCAATTAATTAGGGCAACGGTTATAGGCGATATAGTAATAACGTCGGCTCACTCCCGAGAATTGAGGAACAAATATGGTTGGCTTGGGAGTCTAAACAATCTTCCAGCCGCATATTTAACTGGTCTGCTTTGTGGCTTGAGGGCAGCTACTAAGGGCGTTGAAAAAGCAATATTAGATATAGGCTTGCACACTCCATCTAAAGGCGCAGCCATCTTCGCAGCTATGAAGGGATTCGTGGATGCAGGTGTAGAAGTACCTTATGACGAGGAAATTTTACCGGATGAATCAAGAATACGCGGTGAGCATATAGCCGAATATGCAGAGATGCTGGCATCAGAAAGTATGGAGAAGTATTCAAGGTTCTTTTCAGAATATTTGGCCCGAGAACTTCAGCCACAAAATCTTCCGGAGCATTTCGATGCAATAAAGGAGAAAATATTAGCGGATTTTAAAATCGAAAAGTAATAAATTCTTTTTTAGATTTATTGCAGCATGTTAAAGATTTTGTATAACCACCTTACTAAGAAACATTATTTATTTGAGTATAGGAAACATGTTTTCATTAAAAGACTTGAATGTTATTTTAATAGTAAAATGAAATAAAAAGGAAACGAGAAAACCCGGTTTTCGATCGGATAAAAATACCTTTTGGTTTGAGACGTCTTCCTTTTAAGTTAACTTTTTGTTCTTATCTTTTGTCCCAGAATTACTCTCTCGCTAAGTGTTCAATAAGAACCTTAACGATGTAATAATATGCAGGTTTAGGCCTGTATGATTCGTCAAAGATTAAAGCTGCACCATACCCACTAAAATAACTTGGTATCCAAGAGTATTCATCCGTGAAACCCCACATCACAAAGACTTT
>JAGTRH010000034.1:9463-10154 GCA_018396795.1 Candidatus Bathyarchaeota archaeon | reverse complement strand
TACCAAAAAATTTCCAAATAACACAATACGATAAAGCCGGTGGGGTTCCATTAGCCATAAATGGCTATCTATACATTGAAGATCAAGGGCAAAGTAAAAAAATACGTATAAGTAGGGTTCATCTTGAGGAAGATCCAGGGCGCCTCGTGCATATCGGACCTATAGATCAGTCGCCATATACACTTGTCGATTATAATCGCTCAGGTATAGCTCTCCTCGAAATAGTCACCGAGCCTGATTTAAAATCCCCTAAAGAAGCAAGACTTTTCCTTCAAAAGCTTAGGAATATTCTGGAGCATTTGGGAATATTCGATGGAAGCCTTGAGGGTTCAATGCGATGTGATGCAAATATATCTCTAGCCGGTGGAACGAGAGTTGAAGTTAAAAATATAACATCGTTTAAAGAGGTTGAGAGGGCATTAAGCTTTGAAATTATTAGGCAGAAGGGCTTAATTGAAAAGGGGATTGCTGTTAAGCGCGAGACTAGACACTGGGATGAGATTCGCAGGATAACGGTTACGTTAAGAACTAAGGAGGAGGAGCAGGATTACCGATACTTTCCAGAACCAGACCTTGTGCCGGTGGTCATAAGTAAGGAGTTGATCGAAGAGATTAAGGCTGAGATGCCTGAGCTCCCTGATGAGAGGGCTGAGCGATTTATGAGAATGTATGGCCTACCGAAGTATGATGC
>JAGTRH010000034.1:0-9453 GCA_018396795.1 Candidatus Bathyarchaeota archaeon | reverse complement strand
CTGAGGTTCTAGTTAGTTCAAAATCCCTTGCGGACTTCTTTGAGGAATGTGCTAAACTATACAATAAGCCTAAGGAGATAAGCAATTGGATGATGAGTGATCTTCTACGGTATCTTTACGAGAATAATCTTGAGTTGCATGAATCAAAGATAACGCCGCAAATGCTTGTGAATATGATTCGCTTAATTGATGAGGAAGTGATAAGTGGGAAGATCGCAAAAAAAGTTCTTCCAGTGATGATAGTTTCAGGCAAAGATCCAAGGAGGATAATTGAGGAAGAAGGGCTAATAAAGATAACAGATGAGGAGCTTTTAGGTGAAATGGTTGAAAAAATTTTTTCTGAGAACCCAAAGGCAGTTAGAGATGCACTTATAGATGAAAAGGCTGTACATTACCTCATAGGTCAGCTTATGAGACTAACTAAGGGTAAAGCCGATCCAAACATTGCAAATAGAATGGTGAGGGAGAAGCTTGAGAAAATCAGAGAAATCAGTTAAAATTAAATTGTCTTCTCAATACCTAATCTCAAGATTTTCCTTAAAAACCTATATAAATTAAAGGCTGCCTCTTGGTCGGCAACTAGGTCTAAAGCTGGACTTAGGAGGCATATTCCTTTTATTCCACGAATTTTTGCAAGCCCCAAGAGCAGACCCGGTACACCCAATATTCTGCCGCCAGTATAAACTTCTGCGCCCATCGATGCATATTCTGAAACAATGTTTTTTGATGTTCCGGCGATATATACCCCTTTTTGGGCATACATCGACGGGAAACCATCCAACGTGATAATAAACTCACAACCAAATTCGCTTGTAAAATCCAGAATATCACTACAAATCTCATAGTAGGCAGGTATATCTTCAATCGGCGGTTGGGCGTCACCAACAAGTATAAGCAAGCCTATCTCAGTATTGGAAGCGAAAAAACTATACTTCAGTAGACTGCATAATCCATCCGCGTTAACCAAAGTGTAATCTGGGAGAACTGGCGAATATAATTCCGCTATTAATTCGGCGTTAAGCGACTCCGCCAGAAGATTCGCAGTTAATACGCCAACATTCCCAGCGCCAGGTAATCCAGCTACTAAGACCGGTTTCCTAATGTTTGGCCGAGAAAGTATATTCAAATAAGGCTTCTTCAACTCTCTTCTCCAGCATAATCCTCCACTATCATATATTTATCCATTGCTATAAAAGGATACCATGCTCCTTTTAGAAGGAGAATTTCGTGGCGAATACGTTCATGGAAATCAAATTAGAGAATGTTAAGGTAATTATCAAGGGAGCCAGTAACTCTTCAACGAATAATATAGATTGCGGTAAATATGCTTATAAATTCTATCATAAGTTCTCGCCCTCTCCTCATTGGGGTACTTTGTAACAGCATATCTAACAGTTTCTCTACACGCTTCATCTAAATCGCGATAAATCCCGGCTCCTACGCTGGCAAGAAGCGTGGCGCCAAAGGCCGTGTCCTCCTCAACTTCAGCCCTAAAAACCTCTGAGTTGAATATGTCGGCTTGGATCTGAAGCCACAGTTCACTTCTAGAGCCCCCTCCTCGAGAAATAACTTTTTCAACCTTCTCGCCTAAATCTCTAAATATCTCTAGAGAATCCCTTAGAGCAAAAACTATGCCCTCCATGATGGCTCTAATAAAATGATGTCTCTTGTGCTCAAATGTTAATCCAAAGAATCCCCCCTTCGCGTGCGGATCCATATGGGGGGATCTCTCTCCTAAAAGATATGGTAGAAAGATGAGCCCATTACATCCAGGTTCAGCTAATTTAGCCTCTTCTGAGAGTATCTCGTAAATATCAATATCGCATGATAGGCTAATAACCTTCTCAAGATGCGCAAAATTATCTCTAAACCATCTTAAAGATAAACCTGCCGATAGTATTGCTCCCTGGAGGCACCATCTGCCTGGAACAACATGGCAAAAAGTGTGGACTCTATATTGTGAATCAACCTTAAATTCCTTTAGAGTCGTAAATACTTGTCCACCAGTACCTATGTTAGATGAGATTATACCCGGCCTAATCACTCCGCAACCCAAGGCTCCAACAGGCGAATCACCGCCACCAGCCACAACGGGAGTGCCAACCTTCAGTCCAGTCTCTTTTGAAGTTTCAGCGGAAATGTCTCCCGCAATACTTATGGACTCCAGCGGGTTAGGAAAAATCTCTCTTGGGAAACCAAAACATGAGATAAGATCCTCAGACCATTTTCTTCTTCTAACATCGAATAAGAGTGTTGCTGAGGCATCCGAGAAATCTGTGCTAATAGAACCTGTTAACTTAAATTTAATATAGTCTTTTGGAAGCAAAACCTTAAAAATTCTGCTAAATATCTGCGGCTCGTTCTCCTTAATCCAAAGTAGAGTTGGACCCATAAATCCTGGCATGATAGGATTACTAGTTATTTCTAAAACCTTTTCTCTTCCAACTTTTTCGTAAATCTCGTTACATTGCTTTATGCTTCTCTTATCGGACCATATGATTGCTCTTCTTAGGGGTTCTCCATTCCTGCCTATAAGTACTGTTCCATGCATCTGCCCAGAAAGCCCTATAGCTGAAATTTCAGAGGGCTCGATGTTTGATTTCTTTAAAGCCTCTTTTATCGAGATTTTAATAGCTCTCCACCAATCTTCTGGATCCTGCTCAGCGTATCCTTCATATGGAGATTGTATTGGGTATTCGGCTGAAGATTTAGCTACGACTTTCCCTAGAAAATCTACGATTAAAACTTTAACGCTGGATGTACCGACGTCAATACCCATCAAGTACATTATTAAGCACTCTCCTAATAAGAGCACTAGATAACTTTATTTTTATCTTTCTCTGCTTCTAAAATTACATGCGGGTGGCCTGATGGAGCTAAGGTGGGATCCAATACTACAGGAGTGGATTATTGTCTCCGGGGAGAGGGGCAAACGTCCACTACTACCGGAAAATTTCTGTCCATTCTGTCCAGGGTCGGAAGAAGTCCCAGAATCCGGATGGACTGTTCTCAGCATACCAAATAAGTTTCCTTCTCTACTTCCAGACCCACCGTTACCAGAGATTAAGAACGATAAACTTTATCGTTGCAAGCCATCGAGAGGGGCTTGCGAGGTCGTAATCTATACGCCTAGACATGATGCGACGCTAGCTGATTTAAGCGTTGAAAACATTAGGGCTGTAATAGACCTATGGTCTGAAAGATTTGAGGATCTGGGAAAAAGAGATTATGTAAAATATGTTTTCATATTTGAGAATAAAGGTCGAATTATAGGAGTCACTCTGGACCATCCTCACGGGCAGATATACGCGTTTCCCTTCATACCCCCACTTATAAAACGAGAACTTGAATCAAGCTTACGCTATTGGAAGAGAAATAATAAATGCTTATTCTGCACCATAATAGAGAAGGAGAGGAAAGACGCGGTGCGCTTGGTATGCGAGAATGATGATTTCATTTGTTTTCTGCCATTTTTTGCGCACTGGCCCTACGGTGTTCACATATA
The DNA here is from genome assembly GCA_018396795.1 of Candidatus Bathyarchaeota archaeon. The sequence goes on along the minus strand of JAGTRH010000034.1, from coordinate 5,948 downwards.
TCCAAAGAGGCATATCGCAGCCATAACGGATTTAACAAATAAAGAAAGAGATTCTTTTGCTTCACTCTTAAAGATGATTTTAAGAAAGTTTGACAATCTCTTTAACATGAGTTTTCCATACATGATGGTTTTACACCAAAGACCCACAGATAACAAGTTATATCCATATTATCATTTCCACGTAGAATTTTACCCACCGTACAGGGAAAAGAACAAGATAAAATATTTTGCAAGTGTTGAAACTGGAGCTGGAACTGTAACATTTGATTATACACCTGAAGCGAAGGCTAAAGAGTTAAGAGATGCTCCGGAAAAATAGTAATTATTTATTAAGGGGTGCAATTATTGTGAAGAGGCGAATTATTGTATCATCCCCCGGAAGAGCGGACTTTCTAAACACGCACCAAGACTATAAAGGGCTTCCTGTTATTCCAGCCGCCATTAACCTTAGACTTTATATTTCAGGAGAATTCTCGGGAGATAACATTTTTAATGTTAAATCACTTGATCTTGAGATGCATAATGAGCCATGCATTGACTCGTTCAACATCGGAATTAATGAAATGCATGGAGGAAAATTTTTCGGCAATTACCTTCGTGGCGTTGTAAACGTTCTTGTAAAGAGAGGTTTTGCAGATAAACTTAGAGGCATGAACGTAATGATTAGGAGCGAGATACCGATTGGCTCTGGGCTGGCAAGCAGCGCAGCGCTTGAAGTGGCTTTCACCGAACTCATAAACCAAGCGTTTAATCTTGGATTAGGCAGAAAAGATATAGCTGAAATATCCTTTGCAGCTGAGAATATGGAAGCCGGTATACCATGCGGCAGATTAGATCAGTATGGTGTAGCCTTCGGAGGCATAATAAAACTAGACTGTAGACCACCATATAATGTTGAGGAGCTACCCTTTAAGGATTTGACGTTCGCTATTATAGATTCTGGAATTAGACATTCAACTGGCGATATTCATCCAAAAAGGCAAATGGAGATAAACATCGGCCTAAAAACCTTGATGGAGAATACTTCTATTCCGAATGCGATAAAAGCCAAGCTTGGATATAGATTTGATCAGCCAATATGGGAGGATATAAGCGAAGAAGAGATTCAAGATTATCTATCGATTTTGAGCGACACCTCGAGAAAGAGAATCTTGTTTACGCTTAAGATGCATAAATTAACAGTATTAGCACTTAAAATACTTAACTTTAAGAAGCTCGACGCAGAGGAAATCATATCAAATCTTGGCGAAGACTCGTGGAGAAGAATCCAAAATAGCCCCCTAAGCGAGTTAAATCTCAGGATTCTAGGCGAAATAATGAATGCCCAGCACGCTCTGTTAAGGGATTTATATGATGTGAGTCTCCCAAAGATTGAACGCATATGTGAGGCGGCTATAGACGCTGGTGCCTATGGCGCCAAGATATCCGGCGCTGGAATGGGAGGAAGTATAATAGCGTTAGTTAAAAATGAAGAGATCGGGAAAAAGATTATTGAGAATTGCATTTCCGCCGGCGCTAGAAATGGTTGGGTATCAGGGGTCGGCGAAGGCGTGAGAGTCGAAAAAACAACAAAAATATAGAATGCTTCACAATATTTATTCCAGGTAAACAAGATGGTCACAAACCTTCCAGCCGAGGCTAAAGCTAAATGGGCTGAAGTTGTGGCTTGTCGCTCCACGCCGGAAAAGATAAAATTGATGCGCGAATTTCTTTCCTTGGTTCCAAAACACAAAGGAACCAGTAAGCTTGTAGCGAATGTTAAACGTAGAATCGCTGAGCTTGAACGCGAGCTTGAGAAGTCTAAGGCTCGAAGGAAGGGTAGCGGAGTTGGGTTTGCCATACCAAAGGAGGGAGCTGGGCAAATAGTTATTTTAGGGTTACCAAATGTTGGCAAAAGCAGTCTACTTGCCTCTGTGACTAACGCTAAGCCTGAGATAAGCCCGCTACCGTTCACAACTCAGAGACCAATTCCCGGAATGCTTCAGCATGAGGATATACAGTTTCAGCTTGTCGAGGCGCCAGCCATAGTCGAGGGGGCGTCTGAAGGAAAAATGGAGGGGACTCAGATCCTAAGTTTGGTGCGTAATGCAGATGGCCTAATTATAATGGTTGATTTATCACGCAACCCAGCTGAACAGTTTGCGATAATATCGTCTGAGCTCGATAAGGCTGGGATATTGATCGAAGAACCTGAAGGCGAGGTTGAAATTATTAGGCGTGGCTATGGTGTCGGCATCCAAATTATAGGTGGTGGGGTATTAGTTGACTGCACATACGATGATGTAAAGAGTCTATTAAATAGCTATCGGGTCATGTCGGCTCTAGTTAGAATAAATGGTAGGGTGAGCTTAGATGATATTGAAGACGCGTTATTCTCAAGCAGCATTTATAAACCAACAATCATTATTGCCAACAAATCCGACTCGCCAAACGCCGAAATGAATCTTCTGCTACTAAAAAATGAGCTAAGGGGGCGAAAGATTCCTCTTTTGGTAGTTTCCTGTTTAAATAATATGGGATTAAAGGATCTTGGGGAAAGCGTATTCCGCATGCTTAAAATAATAAGGGTGTATACTAAGGAGCCGTCCTCTAGAGAGCCATCTAAAAAGCCGCTTGTAATGAAAAAAGGGACAAGTGTAATCGAGGTTGCAAAGAAGTTGCATAGTGAAATGTATAAAGGCTTTAAATATGCTCGTATTTGGGGTCCTAGTGCAAAATATCCCGGTGAGAGGGTCGGTGCGAATCATGTATTAATGGATGGAGACATCGTGGAGATTCATTACTGAATTCTAAAATTTTAGGCTTCTATATTTTCTGTTGATATACCTAGGGCTTTTAATATCATTTTACAGCCTCTAAATGTCACTCTATTATCTATCATAACGTCTTCTCTAACCGGCTCAATAATCAGCCCCTTGTAAAGCCCTGAAGGGTTTAATATATAAAAGGCTTGAATAACAAATAACAAAAGGTTTAAGTCTCGGCTTGAAAGACTACGCTCAAGAGCAATGCGTTGAGCCTCTGTCAAGTAAACTCTTTTGCTTAAAGCTTCCATTATGCCTTCTTTATCTTCATCCATAACGCTGAGTAAATCATTAAGGGTTATACCGTTATCTTTCAGATAGTCCTTTAACACCTTTCTAAGCGATATGTAATCATTACCACTCATATCCTCTCACAATATACACTTTTGTGTTGATTAATTTTTATAAGTCGCCAAAATATATTTAGTTCGTCGAGAAAATAACCTAAGGAGTCTGTGTTACGTTGTCAAGTTTAGATGAAGCCCGTGTACGATGCCCAAATTGTGGAAGAAGAGTCCCAGCTATGAAGTATTGCATATACTGCGGAGCTCAATTGTCTATACCTGTACAACCCCCTCGCACTGAGAGACCTCAACCGATGGAAGCACCTCCACCGGTTCCACCACTAGTACCGCCGCCCACAGCTCAGCCAACTCCGGCAGTTTCACCACCAGTTGGACTTGAGGGTGAGATTGCAAATTTAATGTCCAATATTTCAATGTTATATACAAGAAAGGTTTCCCTCTTTAAACTATTTCAGTCTGGTGAGGTTTCGGAAAGCATATTCCTGAAGCTCTATAATGAGTATTCCGGTAAGTTGAGTGAGCTTCTCAATACCCGCGTCCGAAGACTTGAGGAACTTAGAAGAAGGCTGGATGAAATTAATAGGCGTTTAAATGATGTTGCATTGAATATTGAGGAGCTGAGTGTTCGCTACAAAATTGGCGAAGTGGATCTAAATACTTTCTCGCAGAGATCTGAGAAACTTAAGGTTGAGCAAAGAGAGCTTGAGAATATGGCTAGGAGTGTTAAAGCTAATCTTGAGCGTCTTGAGAAGCTTCTTGGGGATAAAACGCCAAGTGAGATAAGAGATATGGCGAATAATCTGCAAGCCGCATACGATGATATGAAGAGTAAAGTTGAGGAGGGAAAGATTTCAAGTGGTGTTCTAAATAATGTGAGGGCGGACGTTGAGGAGACAATAATTTTCTTGGACTCGCTTATTAGGGAGAAAAAAGAAAAAGAGAAAGTCTTGAGAGAGGAGCTTGAAGCTCTCCAAGCTAGATATAAAATCGGTGAAATAACAATAGAGGAGTATGAGAAGAGAAAGAAAGAACTCCAGGAAGAGATTAACAAAGTCTGGTCGTAACGCTTGGCAGCATCTCCAACTCTAGATGTTAATTTGCTGAAGCACTCTGAAGTTGCTTACGAGAGGATTTAGGTGAATTTCAGATCACTCGTAGATCTCTGTGAGAAACTTGCGAAAACGACTAAGCGTAACCTGATGATTGAAAGCGTTGCAGAATTCCTGAAAGATTTAGGCGAAGAGGAGATAGAGCCCGCTATATCAATGATCCTTGGTAGAGCTTTTCCTAAATATGATTCCAGAACACTAGATGTTAGCTGGGCGACGATAAGTGATGTAATTAAACGCTTATCTGGTGTTGATTGGGCAGTCTTCTACTCTGCTTTTAGGAATACTGGCGATATTGGAGCGGCCACTCAGGTTATGCTTGAAAGGGGTTCATCTAATAGGCAGTCCATTTTATTTGAGAAGCCTCTTACAATACTTGATGTTAGAAAAATATTTGAGTATATTGCTGGATCAAAGGGGCAGGGGTCTAGAGAAAAGAAAGAGCGCTTTATAGAAGCGCTACTAAGCCGAGCCACACCTGTAGAGGCAAAATATCTAGTCAAAGTGATGATCGGCGAGATGAGAACAGGGTTCCAAGAGGGTTTGATGGAGGCAGCTATCTCAAGGGCTTTTTCAATACCCTTAAAGTATATCCAAACCGCTTCCATGCTAACTGGCGATGTAGGTGAAGTAGCGTATCTATGCAAAAAGTACGGTAAAGAAGGCATATCAAATTTGGGCTTTAAGGTATTCAGGCCTATCAAGCCAATGCTGGCACAGATGGCCGGGGGCTTAAAGGAAGTTTTTGAGGAGCATGGTGGGAGAACTGCGCTTGAATTTAAGCTTGATGGTGCCAGAATACAGATTCACGTGTCAAATGGTGATGTGAGAATATTCAGCCGTAGGCTTACAGATGTTACTAAAAGTCTTCCTGAGATTGTTAATTTAGTTCGCAGTGAAGTTAGTGCCAATGAGATTATCCTAGAGGGGGAGGTTATAGCTGTTAGCGATGATGGAAAACCGATGCCTTTTCAACATTTGATGCGGAGGTTCAAGAGAATTCATGAGGTGAGTAAAGTTGCTGAGGACATTCCAGTCGAACTTTACTTATTCGATATGCTTTATGTTAATGGAGAAAGCCTGATTAAAACGCCATACGTTGAACGGAGGAGTAGGCTTAGTGAGATTGCTGGAAATATATCGTTAACAAAACAGATTATAACGAGCAGCCTGGATGAAGCTGAATTATTTTTGAGAACAGCAATTAATGAAGGCCACGAGGGATTGATGGCTAAAAGATTAGATAGCCCATACACTCCTGGTGTGCGTGGTAAACATTGGTTCAAGATTAAGGAGATTTTAGCTCCTTTAGATCTGGTTGTTGTTGCAGCTGAGTATGGTTATGGTAGGAGACATAAATGGCTATCAGACTACTATTTAGCGGCGAAGGATGGAGATAGATTTACGATTGTTGGTAAGACGTTTAAGGGATTAACCGATGATGAAATAGCTGAGATGACAGAGCGCCTAAAGAATATAACCGTTAGAGAGGAGGGAAATAGAGTTATAGTTCTGCCGAGAATAGTTGTTGAGGTAGCCTACAATGAGATTCAGAAGAGTCCAAAGTATGAATCTGGGATGGCCCTACGTTTCGCCCGAATATTGAGGATACGAGATGATAAAACTCCGGAGGAAGCGGATACTATAGAAACGGTGCGTAGAATATTTGAGACTCAATTCGAGAGAAAAGCGAAGATAGACTTTCAAGGTTAAATTTTCGGTGCAACATA
>JAGTRH010000033.1 GCA_018396795.1 Candidatus Bathyarchaeota archaeon | reverse complement strand
GCATACCTAATCTTGAGAGTCAGGCCTAATTCTCCTCCCTACTACATGCTACTCTTTACCAAAATAAGACTCTGCAATCCCAGAATATAAAGTATTAACCTTACTCGTATTTCGCCGATGAAAATATTTGATTAAACTCGATGCTCACTCTTCCTGCTGTTGAGTTTTTTCAACTAGTTTAACTTCAAATTCTTCGATTGGAACCTGTAGGTCACCATCGGCTGGAATTTCCCCTCTTTCACGAAGAATCTGTCTAGCTAAAAGCCAATATATTACTGCGAGTGATCTTCTACCTTTATTGTTCGTAGGTATAACTAAATCAATATTTGTGAACTCATTGTCTGTACTACATAAAGCCACAACTGGTACACCAATTTTTGTTGCTTCTCGGATAGCTTGCGCATCGGCTCTGGGATCTGAAACCAATACTACATCCGGCTCGATCCTGCCAGGATAAAGTGGATTCAGGAATAAGCCTGGAATAAAGCGTCCTATCACGGGGGTTGCCTTTGTAATCTCACAGAACTTTGCAACTGGTTCTCTAGCATATAACCTAACCGCCGTGGCCACAACCTTTGGCGGATCAAATCTGCTCAGAAACTTTGCAGCAACCCTTATTCGTTCATCAATCTTCTTTATGTCTAGTACAACAAGGCCATTCCAATATGTACACCAGCGGAGAGAAGAATATCTTGTGGTAACAATAATACTTCAGTTACTACACCAGCCTCGCTTTCAATCTTTTCCTTGGACGACAATATTTTCCCACCTAAATTTTTAACTTGGACATTTTAGCTTTCTCGCCCAAGATTTCCTCTATATATATAAGTTCATTGATCTTCGCTATACGTTCCCCTCCGACAACGCCGGTCTTTATTACAGGGCAGCCGAAGCCAACCGCTAAATGCGCAATGTGAAAAGAAGTTGTCTCGCCAGATCTATGGGAGACTATCGGCACATAACCACTCTCTTTAGCGAGTTTAGTTGTCCTCCAAGTATCAGTTAATGTTCCAACCTGATTCATTTTGATTATTATCGCGTTCCCCGCCTTATTGGCTATGCCAATGCTTAGGCGATCCTCGCGCGTAACAAATAGGTCATCACCACATATTAAGCAACCCTTAACTTTAGAAGTAATCTCACTGAAGCTCTCAAAATCATCCTCATGAAATGGATCTTCAACATAGATTAGTTTGTACTTTTCAATCAAACTTATGATATACTCCAGTTGCTCACCAGAATCTTTCTCAACACCCTCACTCGCATATACATAACGTTGTTTTTCTGGATCCCAAAGGGATGAAGAGGCTACGTCTAAACCAACCCTACATTCAAAGCCAACTTCATTAGAAACTTCCTCACACGCTCTTGAGACAACCTCTAGGGCTTTCTCATTAGATATATTAGGAGCCCAAGCACCCTCGTCCCCTCTCCCACCAGTAAAGTATGGATCAACCCTAACAAGCAGATCCCTTAATTTCCTATGAATCTTAACGTTAGCCTCAGCTGCAGCCATAAATGTGGGAGCGCCAACTGGTAGAATTAAGAATTCTTGTATATCTGGAACCTTGCCTAAAGCATGTTTGCCTCCGCCAAGAACATTTCCAAGCGGATATGGCAGGTAACATGCCACGTATCCACCCAAATATTGAAATAAAGGCATATTATATGAATTGGCTGCTGCATCGGCTACTGCCATAGAAACCGCAAAAGCAGTATTACCGCCAATGTTCTCGAAGTTCCTAGTCCCGTCAAGTTCATGTAAAAGGTTATCTATCTCCTCCTGCTCATCGGCATTCATACCTATAAGTTCCGGTGCAATGAGCTCATCGACCTTCTTTATGGCTTCATCGATGCCTCCGGATGGATAGGCAACCGCTTCGGCTTTACCCTTGCTTGCACCGCTCGGCGCTGATGCTACGCCGAAACCGTCAACCGTAGCTACCTCCACTTCTATCGTCATTTCACCTCTGCTGTTTAAAATTTTCCTAGCTTTTACATCTTCAATTATAGTAGACATTTATTATTCCTCCTCTTCTTCAATATCCGCTCTTCTCTCATAAAACTTTATTATTTCATCTATTATCTCAACGTGCGAGAGAAGCATACGCCTACAACAGTAACGTGTTAAACCTAAGCTATCCAGAACTTTTCCCGGATTTTCTCCGCCCTTAATTCTTCTGGCAAACTCTTCCCATTTATCTCCTATGAGTTTACCACATGTAAAACATCTGACTGGTATTATCATATTATCATCCTTCTCAAGATAGGAGACAAATTTTCACCTATAACTTTTCTGGTCTCTAGCTCTCGCACCTGGTCCTCCAAATTTTTTAGGTTCTTTTCTCCTTGGGTCGCCAGCTATCAATGTCCTATCAAGCTTAAGCAGAGATGATTTAACATGGGAACTCTTAGTCCACTTAACGAGCGCCCTGGCGATGGCCATTCTTGCAGCTTCAGCTTGGCCCATAAAGCCCCCACCCCTTACTTTAACATCTATATCTAAACCTTTCCAAACTTCACCAGATTCTATTAGTGGTTCCAAAATCTTTAAACGGGCAACTTCAGGAACATATATTTCTAAGGGTATATTGTTTATGCGTACCTTGCCCATTCCAGGTCTAATAATAGCTTTTGCAAGAGCCGTTTTGCGTTTACCACTTACAACTAAAACCTTCTTTGATGAACTCGACATTATCGTCTCACCCTTCTACCCCTTAATATATTGAACCATCTCGGAAACAGTTATATATCGGCCTCTTAACTTGCTGACATCAGCCTCTGGAATAGTTTCCATACTTTTCCCTTTTAGATCATCCGGTATACCTATATATACTCTTAGTCTCTTCAAAGCCTCTCTACCACGAGGCGTCTTATAAGGTAGCATGCCACGTATAGCTCTTTTAACTATGAGATCTGGCTTTCTAGGATGTAGGGGTCCCTTTCCCGGATGACCGATTCTAAGATATTCATGTGCATCCTGTATTACGCTATATTTATCTCCCGATATTACTACGTCACCTGCGTTCACTATAACAATCTTCTCGCCATTGAGAAGCCTTTTAGCAACTATACTAGCCATTCTTCCGAGAATTAAGCCTTTGGCATCAATTATTGTTGCTTCATCGCTCTTCCGCGAGTTCACCAAGATCACCCAATTATCTTAACGTTTGAACCTTTAGGATTCAATTCTATGAGCTCAGATATGGATAAACATTTCCCTTTAACTCCAATTATTTTGCGGCGCGCTTGATCTGAAAAATCAAACGCTGCAACAGTAACTTGATGCTTAAGTAGCCCAGCTCCTAATACCTTTCCTGGGACAAGAACCACATCGCCCTCTTTCGTATAGCGGTTTATACGGCTTATATTTACGGCTACGCGTTTTCTTCGCGACTTAGATAAATAATCCGCTACATCATTCCATATTTCAGCCTTATTCTCTCTAGCGGCCTTTCTCAAAGTGCGAAGCAGGTTTGCTAAACTAGGATTCGTTGTCCCTCTTTTTCTCATTGTTTAATCCCTCAAGTGAATTGCTACATCCTGTATCTTTTTCTTCGTAGACTCTCAATGCCTCAAGAATCACGCGCTCCACTGGTAAGGAGCCTACAGACTCAACGTAAAAAATAAATGTGTTATTATCCCAGTTTACTTGGATTGGAGGCGGTATTACTTCACAGACTCTAACACAATCATTGCATAATACGCACTCAATCTCCTCCGCAACCGCTATTTTATCACCTTCTTTCACAAGAACTTTTCTCGGACAGATTTCAACACATCTACCGCAAGCATTGCATCTTGAGTGATCTATTTTAATTACAGATTTATATCGATATGTGCATGCTGAAACAGGCTGCCACTTAGCGTGATCCTTCCCCCTACCAAGCTTTGCGTATGCTTCAAGCCTAATTTTTTGTCCAGCTGCAAGCTTAACTATTGGAATCCTATCACTTATCGGAGCTATATTCGGATTCTCGGGAACTAAGTCTCCAGAGTATACTGTGCGAACGCCATTTTCAACCTCAATATCAAGCGTCAAAATTGCTCTACATAGGGGGCAACCAAGTTCACTTTTACAGCTACATTTCTCTGGAAGATTATAAGCGTCTAAGTCGGTTTTAAGGGGAATCAACCCAAGTCTTAGGGCAAGGATTTCATCGTGTAAAACTGATGAATTCTCGTAAACTATAACGTCGTCTATAGCCATTGTAGGAACTTCCGAAAGCATTATTCTCCTCAGCGTATTCGCTAAGGGAGCATTTATTCCTTCAACTATAAAGCGCACAGCAAAATCATTCTTCTCAAGTAATGTCACACGCATAATTCAATCCTCTTTTTCTTTTCCTCATAATGTTAAGGTGGCAGCGCTTTTCCACATAAAGACTTGAGAGGCCTATTTCAATCTTTCTCCATAATAGCATTTGAAGTCTATACTCTTCTGCCTCTACGTCCACCTGGACGTCTACACCCATCATGTGGTATAGGTGTAACCTCTTCTATGCGCCCGATCATTTTGAAGCCAGCTCTGGCTAACGCCCTTATGGCAGCTTGAGCGCCTGGACCAGGTGTTCTCGGACCCGTACCCCCCGGTGCACGAACCTTGATATGTATAGCAGTTATCCCCTTATCTTTCGCTATCTGTGCTGCATATGCAGCAGCTCTCATTGCTGCATAGGGTGAGGACTCCTGTCTATCAGCTTTAACAAACATTCCTCCAGAAGCTCTTGCAATAGTCTCTGCACCTGAGAGGTCAGTTATATGAACTATTGTATTGTTATATGAGCTATATATGTGAGCTATTCCCCACTTCTCTTCCTTCCTACTACTCATTCTTACTGTTCACCTCCGCTAGTTCTTGGCGCAATCTCTATTGAAAGTCTTAATGGATGCTCTGGATTATTTAGCGGGCTAGCAAAAGCATATGTTACACTTTCTTCTTCTTCTCTAGATACAAGGTAACTTGGCGAATATACCACTTTATTATTAACGGCTATGTGACCATGAGTTATTAATTGGCGAGCTTGATAGGGAGTTCTAGCCAACCCTTTCCTTAGAACTATTGTCTGCAACCTTCTATCTAAGATATTCTCAATAGTCATATCTAAAACGTCATCTAGCACAGCGTGTTCAGGTAAGATCCCTAAACGTTTCAACTTGCCCAAGAGTCCGGATTCAAGTTTAACTCTTTTGTCTGCTGGCATACTTAATAGCGACCTTGCTATACCCCTAAATCTTGAGAGCATGGTCTTCGCTCGCCAGAGCTCCCGCTTGTTTCTTAAGCCATACTGACCGAGAAGGACAAGTTCGTTCTGTAGGATGTCGCTTCTCCATGGAAACCTGGGTGTCTCGTACTTCTTCTTAGGCTTCTTTGGATCACCCATTGCAATTACCTCCTTTTCTTTGAGACACCTACCGTCTTTCCAGTTCTACCAGTTGTCCTCGTTCTTTGTCCACGGACCTTGAGCCCATAAGCATGTCGGTAACCACGCCAAGACCAGATACTCTTCTCCCTTTCTATATCAGCCTTAACTTGCAGATCAATATCTGAGGAAATTAAATGTTTATCCTCTCCATTCTCTAAATCTTTACGACGGTTTAAAAGCCAATTTGGTAGATCATAATTGTTAAGATTTCTAACGACTTTTTCGATCTCCTCAACCTTGTCGCTAGATAAATAACCTATTCTTGTATAAGGTGAAACTCCAACTTTTCTAGATATTATATCGGCTAATCGTAAACCGATACCCTTAATATCACTTAAAGCTTCCACTAAAGTTTTCATTCCATCCAAATCTCTATCTATTAGACGAACTATGTGTTTAAACTCGGTTGCCATCCGTTGAACCATCCATATCTCTCAGCAATTAACAAGGAAAATGCAACTTTTTATTTAAATATATCGCTCAGCATTGTTAACCAAAAGATATTTAATTACTCACTACTTAAAGTATAAGTTGAGGGATGATTTTGGTCTCTGCATGCGTCTTAATAAGAACTGAACATGGAAAGTTTGAGGAAGTCGTTAAGTTGATAAGTCAAGTAAAGGGAGTTGAGAGAGTCTTTCCAGTTCTAGGCAGATATGATGTTGTAGCAGATGTGGAGGTTTCTGACATGAAAGAATTGGGTGCTGCAATTCTTAAGATTGGCAGATTAAGCGGCGTCGTATTCACGGAAACACTTGTAGAAATAGAGCATTAAGTGGGGTGAAAAGCATGTTGAATGCTTGCATATTGTTGAAAGTTATCCCAACAAAGGCTGAAGCGGTTTTAGAAGCTGTCAGAAGCATTAAGGGTGTTAGAAAAGCATACTTTACCTACGGTAGATTCGATATAATTGTCTTCTTAGAGTCAAAGGATTACACAGAACTACGAAGAGCAACAACTATGATAAATAATATAAATGGTGTGAGAAGCACTGAGACGCTTGTAGAAGCATAAAGGATTCGACCTATAAAATAAAATCTCCATAATAATTTTATTTGCATATATGGATGGTATGGTTAAATGATACTTTTCGTAGCATCAAAAGTTGACTTGGCTGGATTAAATATTGCGAGCAAGCTCATTGAGGTGTTTGGATTTGAGGAAAGCAGTGAATTGTTTCATGGGAACCCAATCTATGAAAAGAATCTCAAGAACAATGAAAAATCCATTTTAATTTTTGTTAACGATGAACCAGTCAACACGCAAAATCTGAGTTATCCAAGAGATTTGAAGATGGTGATTTTTATATCGAGACATAGCAGTAAAAGCGGAACGCCAACATTGTCAGTTCACACGCCAGGAAATATCGGCAAGGCAATGCTTGGGGGGATTCCCAGAAAAGTATCCATTTCGCCAGCAAGCGCGATGAAGGCTGCGTTAGTTGAAATGAAGAGAATCCAAAAGGAGATAAAGCTACCGTATGAGGTGTCTTACGAGTGCACTCACCATGGTCCTTCACTTGATGTTCCAGCAATGTTTGTTGAATTAGGTAGCTCCTTAGAGCAGTGGCGGGATTCAATGGCCGCAGAGGTAGTTGCTAGAGGAGCTATGGCTGCAGCTGAGAATGAACTTATTTATCCGGCAGTTTTGGGAATTGGTGGACAGCATTATAATAAAAAATTTACCCATATTGCTTTAACACGCGATGACGCTTTTGGGCATATGATTCCAAAGTATGCTCTACATGAGCTTGATGATAAAATGCTTAAACAATGTATAGAAAGGACTGCTGAGCATGTTGAAAAAATCATCTTAGATTGGAAAGGTATAAGAGGCGCTGATAAAGAAACATTACTTAAGATCTTAGATAATATCGACTTAGAAGTAGAAAAGGTTTAGAAATTACGTAATTTTTAAAGTTACATGGTTATTATTTGCCAGACTGCCTTTCCTGGATTTTAGCTTCTAACGCTAGAGCTTCTGTGTGAGCTTTTATTAATAATTCAGGTAATACTTCAGGTAGGAAGACCTCAGCATTCAAGGCTAAGTTTCTAGCTTCAAATATTGCTATCTGAAGCAGCGACGCAATTGTTTCAGACGTTGGATAAGCTGCGTTTAATGCTAAGTTTATAGCTTGAGCGTAAGATTCTCCAATATTTTTCTTGTAATCTTCAAAGTTTATTTTTAAAACATCCTCAGAAAGGACTGTACCTTCATCATAAATGGCTTTAAGTGATAGACCGAGTTCAATAGGTTTAATACCAAGCTTTGAAAGAGCTGCTGCAAGACTCTCATTTATAACTTCTCCTTTTCTCGCTACAATAGTATCTCTACTGATCCAAACGCTTCCGCCTTCAATCCGCGTTGGAATGCCAACAGCATTAAGTTGGCTGATTATTGGACCTGGAGGGAGTCCAGTATTACCAGCTGGGACAATTATATCCTCTGTTGCAATATCCCCCGCCTTAGCGGTCACTTTAACTTTGCTCCTCTCGAGGATAAGAGCGAGCTTAAATGGATTATAGTTTGTGAATAAATATACATTTGAGCCTTGCATATGTTCTTTGAGCCTTTCTAAGTTTGGTTTATTTCCCATCTCTTTAAGGGCGCGCTCAACTAGAGTGTTCTTGAAAACCTTCAGATAAGCTATTCCTTCAAGATTTTTTCTTATCTCTTGTAACTGTGGCGCCCTAACTTTATGTAAGTTTGCAATACCTAAAGTGTGATATTTCATCAGCAGACCTTTTATCTCTTCGATCTTCTCAGATTTCTCATGTAGTGTTCCACGAGTTTGAACAAGCAACGCCTAATCCTCCTCGAGTTTAACCTTTATCGGTGGACCCATAGACGTCTTAATATAAATTGAGGCTATATTTTTAATTCCCCTCTTAAGTTTTCCCTCAATTCTCCTTAAAACAGCCTCAATATTATCGATTATGTCGTCGTCAATCATATTCTCTGTACCAACCCGGCAACTTAAAACCGGTTGACCTCGAGTTCTAACCATTACAAGCCTTCTATGTCTCTCGATCTCACGCTCTATATCTGCGGTTGGAGGTATGGGTGTAGGCATCTTACCCCTAGGACCAAGTATTGCACCAAAAACTCTGCCAACTATTGGCATCATGGGTGCCGTTGCAATAAAAGAGTCTATTTGCTTAGCTATTTGCCTCTGCCTCTTCTTATCGCCCGCCAAACTCTCAATCTCCTCTCTTTCTAAAACCATGTCAGCTCCAGCTCTTCTAGCCCGTAGAGCGGCGTCTCCTGAGGCGAAAACACATACATTAACTTTCTTTCCTATAGGATGTGGTAGTTCGATAACCTCTTGTATTCTATTTTCGGGTTTACTTATATCAACATCCTGCAGGTTTATAATCAGCTCTATTGATTGGTTAAAGTTTCTTTTGTTAGTCTTATCCCTCAGCTCCTTTAAGGCTTCTTTCAAACGTTTTCTTTCCACGGACATCTTCGAATTCAACCTCAAAGGATTTGAAGAATATGAGAAAATAGAATAAAAATGTTATTGTTTTATTTCCTCGACACTCTCAATGATATCGTTATATTTTCCTTCGTTGATCTCCTTTAGAACGATTTTCGGATCTTTACTCTCAACTGTGATGCCCATGCTAACACAGCTACCAATTACCTCCTTAACAGCGGCCTTCAAATCCTTAGCTAAAAGTTTACTTCGCTTTATCTTCGCGATCTTTATAACTTGCGCCATTGACAAATTACCAACTTTCTCCACATTGGGTTTACCTGAACCCTTCTGTATTCCAGCCTCTTTAACAATTAAGGCAGCAGTTGTTGGTATACCTACTTCAACATCGAAGGATTTGGTCTCTGGATCAACAATAACCTTAACAGGAACCTTCATCCCAGCGTATTCCTTCGTCAACTCATTAATTTTATTCACTATTGCAACAACATTCACGCCTAAAGGTCCTAGAGCTGGGCCAATTGGTGGACCAGCCGTTGCTTGTCCGCCGCTAACCACTAGATCAACAACCCTCTTCTCCGCTGGCATACTTTCACTTCCCTTTCGATACAAGCTTTACGTAATCAGCGTGAACTGTAACTGGTAAAGTAAATGCTGCCTCTAACAATTCTATTGTCACTTCCTCCTTGTTTCTATCTATATCCGTCACTTTAGCTCTCATGCCTTTAAATGGACCGCTAATAACCTCAACTATATCATTAATATCAAGTTCCTCTATAGCGGATTTAACAGTAATATATTTCTCAATATCCGAGAATGGTAGGGCACCCGGAATCCTTGACTTAACATGCTTAATATTCGCAATGGCGCGCTCAATAATATGCGGTCCATCAGCTTCAATAAATATATAGCCTTTCAGATTTTCTGGTATAAGCATTGCCTTTATAGGTATATTATCCACTTCAACATGCCCCATTATAATTCTGGCAACATTTCTTTCTTGGCCAACAGTTGTACTTACGGTGAAAATTCTCGCTATTTCTTTCTCGCTCAAATTTTCACGCACCAGTTAAAGGTATACTTGCTCTGATAAAACCAGCAAGCATGTAAATTATGAAGCCCAGCAATCCCACTATGAGTATGCCTAAAAAACATATTTTTATGGATAGCCAAAGCTCGTCTCTCCCGGGCTTTTTAGCGAATTTTAATAGTCTTAAGCTTGCCTTTATAAACGACATTAACCCCAATCTGAATTCACCATTTAACACTCAAGAAAAAAGGGAAGCCTCTATAAAAGCGTAGCGCCCATACCAAGAATTTAATATCTGAGATAAAAATTAAACGTGTAATGGCAAAATATATTTATCCACTAATGTCTTATCTTAATATTGGTGAGATTTATGGGTTTAATTGATCTCCGCGGTCAAAAAATTCGAAGAAACAAGGAGGAGATGCTCAGACATTTAAAGAGTTTCACTTTAGAACCGAAGTTCTC
>JAGTRH010000032.1 GCA_018396795.1 Candidatus Bathyarchaeota archaeon | reverse complement strand
TTAGACCCTCTTCCAAGGAGTCTCTCTATGACTTTTAAGGGGAAGTATCTAGCAACCTTTAAGTGGGAAATGTTCAAATCTAAAATCTTACTTCTTAAGTTAATAGGTTGGAAATGGTAAGATTAAGGGTTAAACTTGGGAGTGAGGGCCAACTGGTCATACCTAAGGTGAGTAGGGAGAGCCTTGGTCTTATCGAGAACAAGCATGTGATCCTCGAGGTTAAAGACAAGTCTATTGAGATCAGAGCTCTGGATGAAGAGATCGTAGAGAAGTGGAGAGAGGTAGCTGAGAGAGAGGGACTTGATGTCTCGAGAGAGCTTGTTTATTATGACAAACTCTATCATGATGTTTAGTCCGGGTTCTGGCATAAGCAATATTAGAGAGAAATTGATAGTGATGAATGTCCCTGATCAGGTTAGGATAGGAGACCTCACACTAGAAGCGGGAGGATTCGTTGTGAACTCAAAGACTGGTAGGCTGAGAAGATTGGCTGGTTAGCTGTATAGTAACCTAAGCCTTTAGTAGAAGCCCTTTAATAGACATTCCTTCATCCTTCGAGATAGGTTTCAGTTATGAAAACCAATCAGCTTAATGAAACTTCATTTTTCAAAACTCTCTATGAAAACTTTTATAAATTTAGACAGGCTCTACAATTTGATATGTCTTTAAAAGAGGAGTTCCTAGAGCTCTTAGAGAGGGATAGAGAATTCAGACATACTGTAGCTGGTATTATCGGATATGGGGATATACTCGAAAACATCAAAAAACACGACAAAAAATTCAACGAGATAATGGCTGAGCTAAGAGAACACACAAAGAGATTCGAAGAACACGACAAAAAATTCAACGAGATAATGGCTGAGCTAAGAGAACACACAAAGAGATTCGAAGAACACGACAAAAAATTCAACGAGATAATCGGGCGGATCGATAGGGTTGAAGAACGAGTTGAGATTCTTGGACAGAAGATTGAGGTTACTATTGGAAGTATGGGGAGAAGGTGGGGTTCGGATCTGGAGAGAACTGTTCTGAACATATTTAAGAAGACTATTGAAGTCAAGGGGATTGAACCCGGCAAAGTGGAGAAGTTTAGGTTTAAAGATGAAGATGGAACTATCACTGGGGAAAAGGGTAAAATAGTTGATGTGGATGTTTTGATCAGAGATGATAAGATTTATGTAATTGAGGTTAAATCATATGCAGAAATAGATCACGTTGAACATCTATATGAAAAAGCTGGATTTGTAGAGAGGATTCTAAAGAAAGAAGTAGATAAAATATTTATAATTGCCGTGAATATTGAAAGGGAAGCTTATGATAGAGCAAGGGAGATGGGTATAGAAGTAATATGCAGCAACATTTTAGATTGATATTAAAATCTAAATTATGTCAATTCAATTTAATCATTATTTTATATTTATTTAATTATCCTAGGGTTAGGTTTTTAGAGGTAGAAATCTGGGCTGAGAGCCTTTAATAGGTACTATAATGTCTTTATTTATGAGCTGTAATTGGGCTTCACATATGTAAAAGTCTGGGTGTATAATCCAGCTGATATGTCTAAGTCCTATTGTCGTTGATTTGCTTGTTGACACGGGAGCACTCTTCACATAGATCCCCCGCAGCATATTGGATGCTTTAGGCTTGAAGCCCGTAGCCCGCAGGAAGCTTCGGGGGCGCCGTGGTTGAGAGGGAGGCGGTGCAGTGTTAGAGTACGAAGGCAACAGGGCATGGACTCCGGTGATTTTCAGCGAGCCTGAGGATGCTCTGGTTCTGGGAGCAACATCCCTAAACTCCATCACAAAACAGCTTAAACCCTTAGAATTGTTAATGGTCTAACAAGCAGTTTAAAGATCCAGATAACATGCCTGTGTTTGGAATATCTAATGAGAGAATTGCTAGGAGATGAGGATATACTTTAGTAGATCACACCGATGCGCATACTGCTGAACCTTTTGGCCTCATTTATCAATCAGCAAATTATTGCTCCTCGTAATTTAAAGGCGAGACTTAATAGATTGCATCCGCGCTGAGTGGAGATGTGCTTTTGTTGAGAAAAAAATATATATGGTTTCAATAACAACTTCTACTTGTCTTACTGGTATGTTACCATTGGGCTTTGCCGAGTCGGCCTCTTGGGAGGTGGCTGTGGTGCGGGGGGGCCCCTTGAGAGATGTTATCTTGTTAGGCTTAGGAGGAGGGCTCTACGTTGTAGGGCCTAGTTCAGGCTTAAGGTTGAGGACCGGAGTTTTCTGGATCTTGTTATTGCAGCTGTCGATAGGGTGCGCCGCCGACTCCTCGCCGGGATCCTGGAGCCCATCCTCAAGAGGCTAACGATGGCGATGGGGGAATTCCAGGGTTGGATGGAGGCCCTCTATGGGAGGGTTGCGCACTGGATGATTGTGAAGGGTCTAGGGTTGGCTCTAAAGCTGAGCCGGCTGGTCCTGGGCTTTTTGTTGAAACTTTTAAGGCAAATACAATTGAACTAGTTCGCAGAAGGAGAATGCTAATTATTGCTAAACTTTTCGAAATGGTCAGATAACAATGTCTATAGACATGAGTTATGAGCACATCACAGAGGCTTATGCACTAACGAAATGGAAGGAATTACTAAAACCTCTTATTACCATCTGGGGCTACTTTCTCTCTCCTTTTGTGGGACTTATCTTTAGATCTAAAGCTGGCAATTGCGGGGAGAACATTGAATGTACAGTTAAACTTGCTTATAGTTTTGGGCAGACATCGCTTTTGCTTCAACCCTTTTCAATTAAACCATTGCAGATATACATGGAAATTTTAAGCCTTGCTAAGATAATCTATAGATTAAAACCTAAAACCGTTGTTGAGATAGGTACCGCTGGAGGAGGCACCCTTTTCATATTTTGTAGACTGGCTTCTGATGATGCTACCATTATTAGCATAGATTTACCTGGCGGTCCTTTTGGCGGTGGGTATCCACGTCGGAGGATACCTTTATATAAAGCTTTTGCACGCCATGATCAAAAACTCTTTCTGCTCCAAGAAGACTCACATAACTTAAAAACACTCCATAAAGTTAAAAAGATATTAGACGAAGATAAATTGGACTTCCTATTCCTAGACGGCGATCATAGGTATGAAGGTGTTAAAAAGGATTTTGAAATGTATGGTCCACTTGTGAGGAGGGGCGGGATAATAGCGTTCCATGATATAGTGCAAGGACCTCCGGAAAAGGTTGGAGGAGTCCCGAAGTTTTGGAGAGAAATAAAACTTAACTATGAATACCGTGAAATCGTTAAAGATTGGAAGCAAGGCGGCTATGGGGTAGGTGTGATCTTTGTGTAGGGTTTCAGTCTTCAAGTTTTTTATAAAAAATTTTGATATTAGAGAATTTGAAGACAAAAGAGTTCTTGAGGTAGGAAGTAGGTATATTAAATGGTAGCATATGGCCATTCATTAAAAGTTTCTCAAACCAAAAGAATATATAATATAGACGAACAGCCTGGAAGATTTATTGATATGGCAATATCTACCGAAAAACTATTAAGCACAGTGTCATATTAGGTAAGGCTTTAATAGACAATGGGGACAGGATAGAGTAGAGTCTAGATGGGCAGGAATGCAAGTGATGAGGAATAGGGGGCGTGTTATTAAGCTTAACGTTGGGGGCCACTTCAGAAATAGAGATATAGCCTTAGGGAGGATGCTTTATTATGCCTCTTTTATTCTCGGTTAAGGATCTGCAACTCCCGGGCGTCAAGATAGCTGACCTTGCTAGGTTGCCGGATGAGCGTGGGGTCTTCACCGAGGTCATCCGCATGGATTGGATGGACCTCTTAGGTGGGGAGTCCATTGTTCAGGCGAACCTCTCGGTGACTTATCCGGGTATCGTTAGGGCCTGGCACAGACATATACGAGGGCAGACGGACTACTTCCTAGTCTTAAGGGGTTCCATAAAGGTTTGTGCCTATGACGATGATGAGGCCTCGCCTACAAAAGGGGGTTTGGTGGAGGTTGTCTTGAGCGATGATAGGATGCAGATATTGAGGGTCCCGGGCAAGTACTGGCATGGATTCAAAGTTGTAAGCCCGAAACCAGCCTACCTATTATACTTTGTGAATAGGCTATACGACTACTCGGATCCAGATGAAGAGAGGAGGCCCTGGAACGATGCCTCGATAATTCCGCGCTTCATAAATGGAAGAACAGATGATCCTAGATGTAATAAGCCTTGGGACTGGTTCTATCCACCCCACAAATGAAGGAGGGTTTAAAGAATGAAGGTCTTGGTTACTGGAGGGGCGGGCTATATAGGTTCGATACTGTGTAGATCTCTGCTAGAAAGAGGCTATAATGTGGTATGTCTTGATAGGTTCTTCTTTGGGATTGACCCAGTTAAGGAAATTTTGGATGAGATGAGGATCATAAAAGATGACATCAGATGGTTTGAACCAGCGATTCTGAAGGGAATAGACGCCGTTTTTGACCTGGCTTCCCTTTCAAATGATCCAGCGGGAGAGCTTGATCCTCAGAAAACGCTGGAAATAAACTATAAGGGAAGGGTTAGGGTGGCATGTTTATCAAAGAAGTATGGGGTGAGGAGGTATGTTCTTGCGAGCACATGCAGTGTCTACGGATTCCAAGATGGAGTATTGAGAGAGGAGTCAGCATTAAATCCCTTGACGACATATGCCAAGGCCAATACTCTAGCTGAAAGGGAGGTTCTTCCTTTAGCGGATGAATTTTTCACAGTTACAGTACTTAGGCAAGCCACGGTTTATGGGTATTCGCCTAGGATGAGGTTTGACTTGGCTGTTAATGGGATGGTTCTGGGCTTTTATAGGAATGGTAAGGTTCCGATAATGAGGGATGGTAAACAGTGGCGCCCCTTCGTACATGTTAAGGACACCTCGAACGCCTTCATAAGGGTCCTGGAGGCCGAGGAGGAGCTTGTTAATGGGCAGGTCTTCAATGTTGGCAGCAATGAACAGAACATCCAGATCTTTGACCTAGCTAGGCTGGTAGCAGAATCCATCGACATGCCTTTCAACTATGAGTGGTATGGTTCTCCGGACACGAGAAGCTATAGGGTGAGCTTCGACAAAATAAAAGAAAAATTGAACTATAAAGCAGAATACACGGTTGGGGAGGGGGCGAAAGAGGTGTTTGATGCTTTAAAAGATGGGAGATTAAATTCAGATGATCCCAAAACCATCACTGTTAAATGGTATAAATATCTTTTGGAAGCTCATCGATTGATAAAGGAGATTGAAATGAATGGGATGATTATATGAAGATACTAGTTATTGGATCTACAGGTCAGTTGGGTACGGATCTGGTAAAGGTGTTGGGGAGTGGGCATGAAGTTGTAGGTTTGACACATAGGGATATAGAGGTATCGGATTACAATAGTTGCCTTATCTTGAAAGGGTATCGGCCCGATGTGGTTGTGAATACTGCCGCCTTCCATAGGACGGATCAGTGCGAGGAGGAGCCCCTGAAAACTTTTCAGGTGAATGCCATAGGCGCCAGGAATGTGGCCATCATCTCTAGGGATATCGGTGCCATAACCGTCTACATAAGCACAGACTATGTCTTCGACGGCTCGAAGGGCTCCCCATACACGGAGTATGACACCCCAAGCCCATTAAACACCTATGGGATCTCGAAGCTTGCTGGAGAACTCTACACTAGGCAAAACCCGGAGCATTACATATTCAGGGTTGCGAGCCTCTTCGGAGCAACCGGTGCGAGCGGGAAAGGCGGGAACTTCATTGAAACCATGATAACTAAAGCCAAGAATAACGAGCCCATCAGCGTGGTTGATGACATGTGGATGAGCCCCACATATACGAAAGACGCAGCTTTAACGATCAAGAGGGTTTTAGAGCTGAGATTGCCCTATGGAGTTTATCATGCGGCAAATAGGGGATATTGCACATGGTTCCAATTCGCCCAAGAGATATTCAAACATGTAGGGATCGATGCAGATTTAAAACCGATTAAAACGGACCAGCTCCAGATGAAGGCTAGAAGGCCTCGGTTCTCAGCTCTGGAGAGCATAAAATTGAGGGAGTATGGCATTAAGCTCAGGGGTTGGGAGGGGGCACTCCGAGATTATTTGATTGAGAAGGGCCACATCCATCCCCCTGATCGGGAAGGTACGGAGGCTTCGGAAGCATGAAGGGTGTTATCCTCCACGGTGGTGCGGGGACGAGGCTTAGGCCCCTCACATATAGCGGGCCTAAGCAGCTCATACCCGTGGCTAACAAACCTGTCAGCCAGTATGTCTTGGAGGACCTATTGGCTGCTGGGGTTAGGGAGGTGGCTATCATCCTCGGCGAGACCTATACGGAGCAGGTCCAGATGTACTATGGTGATGGGACGAGGTTCGGGGCTAGGATCACATATATCCACCAGGGCAAACCCCTAGGGATAGCCCACGCGGTCGGCCTATGCAGGGAGTTTGTAGGGAGGGAACCCTTCATCGTATACCTCGGCGACAACCTATTACAGAAAGGGGTTAGGCGCTACCTACATGAATTTATTGATGGGGGTTACGACGTCTATATCCTCTTGAAGGAGGTTGAGGAAGCCTCGAGCTTCGGTGTGGCAAGGTTTGACGAGGATGGGAGGCTGGTGGGCCTCGTGGAGAAGCCTAGGGATCCTCCCAGCAAATATGCCCTGGTTGGGGTATACCTATTCAGACCCGTCATCTTCGAGTTCATAGAGAGGCTGAGGCCTAGCTGGAGGGGGGAGCTTGAGATAACCGACGCCCTCCAAGCCATGCTGGAGAGCGGATGCCGAGTTGGATACAGCATCTTGGAGGGGTGGTGGCTTGACACGGGGAAGAAGGACGATATCCTCCAGGCTAATATGCTTATTTTGGATGAGCGGGTGGAGAGGAGGGTTGATGGAGAGCTGGTGGACTCCCGCGTGGAGGGGAGGGTCACAATAGAAACCGGCACGAGGGTGGTGAATAGCGTAGTGAGGGGTCCAACGATTATCGGGAGTAACTGCCTTATCCAGGGGTCCCAGATAGGGCCTTACACGAGCATAGGTGACGGGGTCACCATAAAGAACAGCGTGATAGAGCACTGCGTGATACTCGAAAAAGCCACTATAGAAGGCGTAAGCAGACTCGAGGAGAGCCTAATAGGAAGAAATGCGAGAATATCAAAGAATAAACTTAAAGGAACAGTTAGACTCAACATAGGAGACCACTCCGCAGTTGAGATATAAACAAAACGAGTTTATAGATAAAAATTATCTTAATAGTTATTTTGAAGGTGGTTAGATATATTAATGATTTACCCTATGGTTTCAATATTTTGGTTGAACTATAACAGTTTGAAAATTAAGGATGTGATTTTAAAGTCTTTAGAAGCTGTTATCGAACTGGATTATCCTAAGAACAGATATGAGCTTATTGTTGTAGATAATGGATCAAGTGATGGGAGCTTTGAGTTAATTAAAAATTTTCTCAATGATAAAAATAAAATAAGAAAAAAGATTATTAAGTGTTATAGAAACTTAGGATTCGCTGGTGGTAACAATTTGGCTTATAGATTAAGGAATCAAGAATCTAGATATGTTGTGTTTTTAAATAATGATGCAATACCAACGCCTGATAGTCTTAGAACGATGATAGAATTTATGGAGAAAAACCTAGACATAGGAGCTGTTCAAGGGATCATCTTAAGTTTGAAGGACGATAAAATCGATAACGCTGGCAACTATATATCAGAACTTCTAACAACACATCCATTCCTAAGTGGAAGAGACTCATATGATATTCCTAGGAGACCATTCTATATAACATACGCTGATGGTGCTTATTCAGCCTACAGAGTTGATGCCTTAAAGAGGGCTGTTAAGTGGGAAGATAGGCTATTTCATGACGTCATCTTTGCATACTGTGACGATAATATGTTGGGATTAAAAATTTGGAATGCTGGATTTAAGGTGGCCTCGATACCTACAATAACGGCAAGGCACCTTAGGGGCGGGACATTCAACCAATTAAAGCCCCTTCAAGAATATTTATTATCAAGAGGTCTTACGATTCTCATAGAGATCACAAATTCAAGATATAAAGATATTATAAAGTTATTCCAAATTAGATGGATCATCTTTAGTCTCCTCTCAATGACTCTTAAAAAAATACATAAAAAGAAAGATATTTTATATGCAAGGATTAAAGGAATAAAAAAAGGATATAAAATTGGAAATATGCTAAAATTAAGAGAAAACATAGACATATATGGGTCAAAAATTGTCTATTTAAAAATAAATTGCATAATTTTTGGATTAATGTATCTTCGAATTCTAAGAACTTACATCGAAAAATATCTCCAAAATAAAATACTCTTTGTAGGGTGATTTCATGACTTTACCTATAGTATCGATACTCTGGCTTAACTACAACAGCTCTAATTTTATTGAAATTATTTTAGAATCTCTTACAGCTATAGCTAACCTTGACTATCCCAAAGATCAATATGAACTTATAGTTGTAGATAATGGCTCAACAGATAATAGTTATGGTGTTATTAAAAATTTCCTTGAGAAACAAACAGGTTTAAATAAGAAGATCATTAGATTGAGTAGGAATCTAGGGTTCACTGGAGGCAACAATGTAGCATATAAAGTTATAAATAGAAACTCTGAATATATAGTACTTTTGAATAATGATGCTGTGCCGACTCCTGAAAGCTTAAAAATGATGGTTGATTTTCTCCATACTCATCCTTCCGTTGGATCTCTGCAAGGGATTCTTGTAATGTATGATAATCCATTAGAAGTTGAGGATGCAGGTTTTTTTATGGATGAGTTATTACTTGCTCACTCTTTTCTAGTGAAGAGCCCTCCATTCATTTTGAGAAAGCCTGTTTTCGTTACATATACTTGTGGCGCTTATAATATGTATAGAATTTTAGCACTTAAGAAAGTTGGGTGTATTAATAAATTATTCTCCGATATAATGTTTGCTTACTTTGACGATAGCGTTTTGGGACTAAAGCTTTGGAATATCGGTTATAAATCCGCGGTTATACCTGAGGTTACTGGTAGGCATGTTCTAAATTTAAGCTTTGGTAAAACCTCGCCTAACAAGGTATATTATAGTATCCGTGGATGGACTGTATTGAATGAAATTACCAACAGCAGATATAAAAAATTAATAAGAGCTTTAATTCCTACACTTAGTACTAGAGTAGCATTAACTAATATAGGGAGAGAGTTCCTCGATATAGGAAACGTAACATTAAACCACATTAGAGCAGGGATAAGAGGATATGTTGATGGAATAAGACTTTCAAGGATATTTAAAGAAAAGATAAATATATATAATGCGCCAATTATAAAGATATCAAATCCTCAATATATAGTTAAATTATTGCTAAAAAGAGCATCTGTGAGTCGAACCATTTCCAGATACATATTAAATATATTTGATAAATAACAACAACAAATTAATAGTTAGACTAACATGAATAAGTTTATTTTGTATTTTAAATTCTTTTTCATATTTTTCAAAACTCTTCCCGAAGGCTCAACCTAATCTCTATAGCCTCCGAACCCCGACCAAGAAACGGTTGTTAGCCTACTCCTACTTCTCCCACAAGCATGTTCTCCATCTTTTAAAGCATTAGAAAAGAACGCCTTATATCTATTCGTAAATAATAAAATGAATGAGAAATTAAATTTTTAAAGATGTTTACGAAGAGATATAAGTTTAATAGTTAAACAGTTTAAAGCAAATGATAAGCCTCCAATCCAAAAAGCTTTAATCAAAGGAAGTAAATGTTCCTTCATAGAAGCTGAAGTTCTAAATCTTTTAAATCTATAAGGCATTCTTTTCCTAAGTTCTTTTTCAGCTTCAAAATACCATTTCTGTTGCCTCCAAATCCCTTTTAAACTATTTAAATGATCATCATCATGAAATACTAAAGTATCTTTGTCTATAATAATTTTATATCCTAGATTTCTAACCTTATATGAAAGATCGTTATCTTCCCCCGCAGTAAGTGTTTCATCAAAACCATTAATTTTTTCGAAAACACTTCTTCTTATCGACATACACCTAGAAGGAACAAAATCATAATTAATTTCTCTAATAAGATAATGATATGCCTTACTTAAATCACTACTATTTCCATCCCTAACAATAACTCCATATACTCCTACATTTTTATTATTAAAAATTTTATTCACTTTCATTAACCAGTTTCTTTCAGGATAGCAATCAGAATCTAAAAAAGAAAGAATTTTTCCCAATGAATTTTTTGCTCCATAATTTCTTCCAATTCCAGGATAATTTCCTTTATGAGGTGGTTCAACAAGAACTTTGGCACCATATGCAGTTGCAATTTTTCGGGTTCTATCAGTTGACCCCCCATCTACGACTATTATTTCACATGGTTTATAACTTTGATTTAAAACATGCATCAAACA
>JAGTRH010000031.1:4712-10515 GCA_018396795.1 Candidatus Bathyarchaeota archaeon | reverse complement strand
GGGGTTGTAGGTATAAAGCCGAGTTTAGAAAAACACGTCACAGGCTTAGAAAAAATAATTGATAGAGATATGGGTGATTTTTTAGATGATACTGACTTTGATGGAATATTAATAAGTGATGACGCAGGTAGGGAACTTGGGGTTAACATTAATGATACAATTATATTTTGCGGGAGAAATTTTACTGTGGTTGGTATATTTAGTAGCGCTAAACTTGAAGAAATAAGTGATTTAAATGGCAAATCAATTCTGCCGCAGAACGTTAAAATTCTAGTTACTGAGGGAGGCCCATCCTATATACCTGAGTATGTTTCATCAAAAAATGTAGTAATTCTATTAGAGGAAGCGGTCTCTAGTCTTCCGTTAAACGTCGCTGTAACGAGAGTTATTGTCAGAACGTTTAATAATGAGCAGATGTTGCCCCTTGCAAGAGCAGTGACGTTAATTTTCCCAAGAGTTGAAACTTTTGTTTCACTTAGTGGTTCACTTACACACTTATATGTCGGTCATAGGTTAACGGCTTACGGGTTTGCTGAGAGCTTAATGCTTTTAGTTTTAACATCTTTAAACGTTGGGATCATGCTGTTAAATTCCGTTTATGAGCGAAGGCATGAGATAATGACCCTCTCAACTATAGGTTTGAATCCAACACAGATAACAGCAATATTTTTATGTGAAGCTCTTATAATGGCTTTTATAGCTGGGAGTTTAGGCTACTTATTTGGATTAGTAAATTATCACATACTTTTCTATTCACATTTTGCTCCGGTAGTTAAATATAAGGCTGAAGCCTCATGGTGCATGCTCGCACTTCTCTTCTCAATTGCATCCTCCATGATAGGTTCCCTAATACCAGCATTGAAGGCATCTCTCAAAATGACACCATCATTGCTAAGAAGATTTGTGCTACCTAGTGGAGGGATCGCGGGGGGTGACACTCTGGTTGTAGAGGTGCCGCTAAAGATTGTTGATAGCCATGATTTAGGGGAATTCTTTCTTTTTATGGAGAAGAGAATGAGAGATTATAGCGAACCTTCCCATTTTGAAGAGAGGGTTGAAAAAATAAAGATGGAGGGGAATATAAATCAGCCAGAGAGTTTACGCCTAAAATTCTCCTACAAATATGGATCTAATTACGTGAACACCGAGAATGAGCTCTTTGCAATTATGGATCCATACTCCGGCTACACTGTGAAGTTATCTTCAAGAACCCCGTTATCCCTATATTGGGGAAAGGAAAATGTATGGCAGACTGCCTCCTTTGTTAGGCGCTTAGCTCTAGAATACACAGAGAAGGAAAAAATAGGACATAATCAGCAAGTTTAGAAATGGAGAGATAAGATCTCGTATGCTTTAGAAGTTAAGATCTTTATTGAGTCTTTTTAGATCAGTCCCTATTTTTCTAGTCTCTCTGAACACGTCTATAATTGTTGGCTCCTTACTTTTGTTAATAATTATTCCGGTAGTAATTAGCGTACAACC
This sequence comes from Candidatus Bathyarchaeota archaeon, assembly GCA_018396795.1. The sequence continues at coordinate 9,033 of JAGTRH010000031.1, read as the reverse complement.
TAAAATATCCGAGAACACTGGTTCTGGAAAAGCAACGCAAGCTATGCCCGCGGTAATCAATTTTGAACTCCAACTACCATTTTTGATGTTAATTAATCGTTTTAATGGTTTAGTAGTATTGTTAATATTGCTTGCCACATCAGCTATGTCATTAAATACTCGACCAATGGTCTTAAGATCTCTAGATAAACTTTTAGCTTCCTTGATATCCATTTGAACACCAAAAAAATGACAGATTTTAAGCAAATTTAACCCTTATTAATATGCGGAGTTATACTTGTAAAATAATTAGCTAGTTTCTCTTATATATCGAGTATAAACTTTACTATCGCGCCGCAAGGTTCTTCCCTAACTTCCATACGATGGTACGTTACTGCTTTTATTCCAACCTTCTGTTTATGTTTCTCTGGGTTGAATGGTTCACCACAGACTTTAGCTCTAAGCCTAAATCCATCATCCATCTTTGATATCTCAGTCACCTTAAATCTTGAATAGAGCATATTTTCAACTTCAAATCTTACAAGCAATTCCTCAAGCCAATTATAAAGCAGGGAGTGCTTATCTTCACCCTCTACCTCAACGATCTCTTCAAATTTGCATTCAACATCACCTGTGTCAGTCATCGTTTCAAACATTGCCAACGCGGCGTTCTCAAAAGCTTCGCTCAAACTTGCACCGTACGCAGCTATATAAACATCCGCCATATGCTCTAAGAACTCAAAAACCCTTCCTTTTTGTTCCTTGACCATTAGCCAGCCCTCTAAAACTAACATTATAAAGCATTTTTCTATTAATAGCCTTTATGAATCAGCTTCCTACTAGATAGTAAGGAGGAAATCTATGATGGAAGAGTTTGACCTAGTGATAATTGGTGCTGGTCCAGCTGGTTTAACAGCTGGAATGTACAGTGCTAGAAGCGGACTTAAAACTTTAGTTTTAGATGAAAAACAGGCTGGAGGCACGATTAATATTGTACCTTGGATAGAGAACTACCCTGGTTTCCACGAGGGAATAAGCGGTGAAGAACTCGCTAAAAGAATAGTTAACCAATGCGTAAAGTTTGGTGCAGAAATACATGAATTCGAAAGCGCCATCGAGTTAAATTTTATTGGAGAAGGCAAAATTGTTAAGACTGACAAGGCGGCGTATTCTTCTAAGGCTGTGATAATCGCGTCCGGCTCAAGGCATAAGAAATTAGGGGTTCCAGGTGAAAATGAATTTGAAGGAAGGGGTGTAAGCTATTGTGCCCTATGTGATGGGGCGTTTTTTAAAGGACTAAGAGTCTTGGTTGTTGGTGGCGGAAATGCTGCAGTTACGTCAGCCATATATTTACATGGAATTGCTTCAAAGGTTTATTTAGCCCATAGGAGAAGACAGTTGAGGGCTGAGGAAATATACAGCAAAGAACTTGCCAAAAGAGGAATTGAGGTTTTATGGAATACTGAGGTAAGAAAAATTGAAGGAGATACTCGAGTTAGAGGTGTAATTCTTTACAACAGCGAAAAAGGGGAGGAGATGAAAATGGAAGTTGATGGAATTTTCATATTTGTTGGCGAGACTCCTAACAGCGAATTTGCGAGGGTTTCGGGCATAAAAGTTGACGAGAAAGGTTATATAGTTGTGGATACGCAGCAGAGAACTAACATTGCAGGAGTTTATGCTGCTGGAGATGTAACGACGTGTTCAGTGAAGCAGATTGGGACGGCTGTGGGCCAAGCAATAGTTGCAGCTACTGAGGCTTATAAATACATAAAGAAGCCTTACTATTCTCCATAAGGCGCCTTTATAACTTCTTAAGTGGATATCTACCATACTTTCTTCCAATCTCAAGCATCAGTAAATAATTTTCCAGCCGAATATAATTGGCCGCAGTGTTTCCGCAACCCAGAGCATAGCCCCCTCCTGGGGCGCACGCATATACAACATCTCTCACATATTTATTGAAATCTTCTGTTGATGCTCTGGTAAGTTTATCCATGTCAATGCCTCCAAGCACCGCTATTTTATCACCATACAGCTTCTTGTATTCCGTAATTGGATACGATGTATCTTCATAGGAGTGCTTTGCGTCTATTCCAACGTAATCGATTAGGTCGTTCATAACAAGGTCAAGCTTTCCGCAGCTATGCAATATGAAGGGTTTTCCATGCTTATGAACATTTTCCACGCATTGTTTTTGCCATGGAAAAACGTATCTCCTTAATAGATTTGGATGTATCATCGGGCCAGTTTTATACCCCATATCATCACCCATAGACATGGCACCGACAGATTCATCTTCAGCGCATATGTTGCAATAAAAGGATACTACAGGACCTATCTTACTAAACATATTCTCAATTAAAGACCTATCTGTGTAAAGAGCTTTAAAGAAGTTTACCGCGCCCATAAGCCACATAACGTTCTCTAGGATGCCACCTGGCGTTAACGGGATTATCTTCATTTCTTGAGGTAAAGTTCTCTTCATAATGCTGAGCAGTAGTGTGCAGGCACATTCTATCTCATCCAGATCTGGCCAGCAATACCTCTTAAAATCCTCCCTACTCTCTATAGTGCCTTTATTTTCATTCTGCCATGTTCTTTTGTGGCGAGCTAAGGGTGCGGTATCATTCGCTGATAATACGTTCCATCTAGGAAACGGAGAGGGAAGATGGAGAACAACATAATCGTATCCCAACTTCGAGTAAAAGTTTACTTGTACCCTAAAACTATGTTCTAAATACTTGATGATCTCAGGGTGATGATCTATTTTAGTGGTAAGCCTCATATGATCAGATGATAAGGTTACCAGCTTATCGCCCCTTGAATCTTCATCTTGAAATGCTGATTGTATAGGTAGCCGTTGCCCCGTTATTGCTTCCATAACCTCCGGATCAGCGAACAAATCATAAAATGGCACCCTATCCGGCTCTCCCTCAAGACGTAAAATCATATCCAAACGGGTAAAATTGCTATCCACTTAACTCCCTCACAACACAGATATTTTTAGCGAGTTTGAAGCCGCCTAACAGCATTTCTTAATGTCCCAATCTTTTCAATTGTAATCTCTACTACATCCCCTTGCTCCAAGGAGAATTCATCAGGTGGAATTATTCCAGTTCCAGTTAAGCACACGGAACCTGGGGGCACAGGATTATACATGCAAAGGTAGGACCTAAGTTCTTCAATACCTCGTTTCATCTCAGCCGTATTAGTTGAACCCTCAAAGATAGTTTTTCCGGCTCTAAGTACTCTACACTCTATCCGCAGCTTTGGCTCTCTGCCAACCTCTTCAACCGTAAGAATAGAGGGGCCCAAAGCACAGCACCTCTCAAATATCTTTGCTTGCGGGAGATAAAGTGGGTTCTCGCCTTCTATATCCCTTGAAGAAACATCGTTCCCCGCAGTAAAACCTATAATTTCTTGATTGAAACCTAGGATAAAAGCGAGTTCCGCTTCTGGAACATTCCATTTGGAGTCTCCTCTAATGTAGATCTCCTCTCCCGGTCCTACGCAGCGGTGGGCCGTTGCTTTGAAGAAAATCTCCGGTCGAACAGCATTATAGACTAAATCGTAAACGCCCTTTACACTAGTCTCATATTCTCTTGCTTCCCGGCTCCTTCTGTATGTAACTCCACAACCCCAAACTTCTGGGGGAATAATGGGGATCACAAGTCGAAAAACGCCTTCACCTCTCTCAAGTTTCGTGTACGAGTACGAGGGCAAGGTGTTAAATCTATCTTCAAGAAGACTCTCTAGGAACTTTTCAACAGACTTTTCTGCTTTCTCCGCCTCAGAGACTAAATCTAAGAAAGACTGAATGGGCCTTTCGCAAGCCTCAGTCAAATCGATAACATCATCATTCACCCAAACGCCAAGACGAACACCATTAGGAGAAACAAAGCGAACAATTCTCAAGAGTCACAACCTCATGCAAATTTAAAATATTTACCATAAATTTAAAAGTTATCTAAAGAAGCCAGTAAATACTTATAGTTTATCTAACAAATGTTTTCATCCTGGGTTTTAGACCGTATTTTTTAACCGCTTTAAAGTATGTTTCAAGATTCATTATGGGTACATTATCTGGGATAGAGCCTGAGACGTTTATGAAGTATCCTGGGCATGAACCTGCCGTTTTGAGACATCTTTTAACTTCGTTTATGACGTCGTTTGTTGTGCCATATGTCAGCTTGCCTATATCGATGCCTCCTATTATGACCTTATCGTTTCCATGCTTTTCAGCTATAGAGTTTAGGTTAGAGCACTCATCAGTTGTGGAAGCGTCCGGGCGAGCTTGAAGGATATATTTCACGGCACTCCTTAGGAGGCCATCACAGGG
>JAGTRH010000031.1:0-4702 GCA_018396795.1 Candidatus Bathyarchaeota archaeon | reverse complement strand
CGTTATGTCTCCATCCGTGCAGAATAGGACAATTATTCCTTTCGACTTCAGCTCTCTCCAAATGCGATTATACCATGGAAAGAGGTATCTGCGCATCCAATTTACGGGAAAGAATGGTCCTCGCGTCGAGCATATATCGTCGTGGCTTATAAAAGCCTTTATATTAGTCTTGGACCATGCTTTGGCTTCAAGTAGCGAAAGCCTGCCGAATCTTTCTAGAAGTCTCTCAAATCTCTTTGGATTTATGTATGCGGCCTTAACAGTCCAATCTAAACCGAACATTTTAATAAGCCACATTAAGCATGTATGGTACGTTCCTCCAGGAACAAGTTGACCTCTGTAGATCGACTGGTATTCTTTATGAATTGTTTCAAAATGCTCTACGAGATCTTCTAGAGATGGAATATCCCACATCTCGAATGGATCAAAATCTAAAATATCATCAATAGATTTGATTTCCATTATCTTCCTCCATGCTGTTGGATATGCCTTAGACCATGAATCTTCCCTCGTCTCGATATTTACATATCTTCTTGCAATAAAGTCCTCCAAGGGAGTATAAGTTAACCATGTCATGTCCAGATCAAGTTTAGCGAAGACTAGACTCTGCGCCTCCCTGGGATGCTCAAAAGGATTTAAACCCGAAACTTTAGCTATAAACTCTGTGTGTTGAAGAAATTCTACTTGAGCTACTCTCTCATCATCCTCAAGGTATAGTGCTGTTAGAGCCCTTTCATAACCCATAAAGTTAACTCCTCCTTATGCTTAATGATCTTCTTTGAGAAAACGCTACTTGAAAAAGTCATCATATTTATTCCTTCAATTAATTTGCCCTCAATTTCAAACTTATAATTAGTTTAAAGGTTTATCAGGAACAAAAATTAACCAATTCAGTATAACGAATTTTTCTTCTTTTAGCGGAAGAAAAAGATAACAACATGATAACTTCATTCTTATACGTCATTTGCACATATTCTGCTCATGAATAGATCCTTGAATTTTCTTACGTCTACATCCACGCATACTTTCACGGGTTTCTCATCTGATTTCGTTGACAAAGCTATTGTCTGCCCAGCTGTATACTCACCTTTTGTCTCCACAAGTATCTTTGCATTTACCATTTTTACTAGACTGCCATCTATTGAAACTGAAAGTGCTAATGGATCATGAAGCCATGTGTAGTCTCTTTTCACGATATCAAGATAATTTTTAACCATGGAAACTATGGCGTCTGTCAAAGGAGTTTTAACATCCGAGATTCTGTCAAGATCCTTGCGTTCTATGTAAACCTTGAGGGTTACGTCAAGCGGAACCATTGTAATTGGCATTCCTGAACTAAAAACTATTTTTGCAGCCTCAGGGTCACATAAAATGTTATGTTCTCTGTAAGGGAGATTTAAGCCGTTAAATAGCCTAGTCACTCCGCCCATAATTATAACTTCTTTAACGTTTTCGACTATTCGAGGCTCCTTGATGATGGCGGCGGCTAGGTTTGTTAGCGGACCTATAGAAACTAATGTAATTTCGTTTCTCATAGACATAATCTTCGAAATTATCAGGTCTACTGCATGGATCTCGCATGGTTTCAGCATATCATCTTCAGGTGTTAAGAAACCGCCGCCTTCGTAGCCCGCCCACCCTAAGACTGGTTTATCTCTAATTAACGGTTGCATAATTCCAGCGGCAACCGGAATATTCTCGAGTCCAGCGAGCTTTAGCATTTTAAGAGCTATTTTAGCTCTTAAATTTACATCGCCGTGTACGGTAGTTACGGCCAATAAATCTAATTCCTTCCTAGATTTTATAGCGAGAGCGAGCGCTAAAGCATCATCAACATCGGTTCCAATATCCGTATCAAGAATGATCTTCCTCAAGATTGGTCCTCCCAAACTTTGACATCTTATGCTTTTTATTGGAATCTTAAATCTATTGTCTATATTGGCTTTGCGGTCTCCATAAATGGTTAAATTTTAATTGATGTATAATATTCTTTGAGGGATAAATATGGTGAATTTACTTGTAGTTTACGATTCAAAAACCGGGAATACGGAAAAAGCGGCATTTCTAATCGCTGAGGGAATAAAGAAGGTTAAGGGAATAAACTGCATTGTAAAAAGGGTTGATGAAACAAAATTGGATGATTTATTGAATGCTGATGGAATTATAATTGGTTCTCCTACGTATTATGGCGGAATGAGCGCTAAGATAAAGGATTTAATCGACAGGAGTGTAGAGATACACGGTAAGCTTGAAGGTAAGGTTGGAGCCGCATTCACGACGTCTGGTGGAACTGCGACGGGAGCTGAAACAACGATATTGTCTATTATTAAGGCTTTGTTAATTCATGGTATGATTATTAAGGGAAACCCAGAAGACAAACATTATGGTTTAGCAATCGTAGGTGCGCCAGAAAGTGAAAGAGACAAGGATCTCTGCAGGGAATTCGGGTTCAAAATCGCGAATTTAACATTAAAGATCACTAAATCTAAAACAGATTAGAAGCCTTCAGCGTTAACAAATTTTCAACAGAATTTATCTTCAGATTTTCATAAGGATTAAATGGTAATGCGAATGAAAGCGGTCGTTTTAGCTGCTGGTGAAGGACATAGACTTCGACCCTTAACCTTTACCCGCCCGAAACACATGATACCAGTGGGTGGAAAGCCAATTTTAGAGCATCTCATAGATGCGCTTAAGTTAGCTGAAATAGAAGAAATCTTAATAGTAGTTAACTATAAGGCTGAAGTTATCCAAGAATATTTTGGCAATGGCTCTGAGCATGGCGTTAAGATAAAATACGTACCTCAAAGTAGAGTGTTTGGAACAGCTGATGCTATATCCGTTGTGGAGAAATATGTGGACGAAGATTTCTTGGTTGTAAATGGCGATTTGCTTGTATCAGCCAGCTCAATAAAATCAGTTATTGAAGCTCATGAGAAAATGAGAGCATTTGCCACTCTAGCAGCTGTTTATGTGGATAGGCCTGAACAGTATGGTGTTTTAGAAGTGGACCGTGGACGTTTAGTCGATATACTGGAGAAGCCATCTTTAGGTGAAACTTTAAGTGGGCTTGTGAATGCAGGCATTTACATGTTTTCAACAGGAATATTTGATTTTATAAAGCGTACAGAACCATCTCAAAGAGGCGAACTTGAGATAACCGATTCGATACGCTTAATCGCTAAAGAGGGAAAAATGATATCCGTGACGGAGATTTCCAGGGATACTTGGCTTGACATTGGAAGACCATGGGATCTTTTGGACGCCAATGTACATGTGCTCAAATCAATTAAGCCAAATATTTTAGGAAAAGTTGAGGAGGGAGCTCATATCAAAGGGTCTGTCTTTGTAGGTAATAATGCAATTATCCGCGCAGGTTCGTATATCGAGGGGCCCGCTTACATAGGTGATGAAAGTGACATTGGACCAAACTGTTATATACGTCCCTACACGAGCATCGGTAAAAAGGTTAGGGTTGGAAATGCATGTGAGGTCAAAAATAGCATATTGATGGATAATGTTCACGTAGGACATTTATCCTATGTTGGTGATAGCGTAATAGGCGAGGGGTGTAATCTAGGAGCCGGGTTTATCTCAGCAAATCTCCGTTTTGATAAGAAAACTGTAAAAATGAAAGTTAAAGGAGAGAAAATAGATACTGGTAGAATGAAGATGGGTGTTATCATGGGTGACAATGTCATGACTGGTGTAGGAGCCTTATTTATGCCGGGTGTAACAGTTGGCTGCAATAGCTGGATTGGCCCAAATATAGTTGTTTATGAAGATATCCCACCGAATACAATTCTTTCACTGAAACAACAAATTGTTTGTAAAAATTTTTCGGAGATACAATAAAGTAATAAGTACCCAAAAAATAATAATACTAAGTTAATTTAGGGAGAGAAATCATGTCAACCGCTGAGAGAAGATTCATCACGGAAGTTTCTTCGCTTATTGATAGAATAGTTAGTGTTACGACAATTGATGGAAAAATTTATACGGGAACGCTGGTTGGAATAGATCCGGAAAGCCTAAGTTTATGTCTTTCAGATGCAAAAGATGCAAAGGGACAAGTTATACCAAAGATTGTATTAAGCGGAAGCAGAATTGCTGAAATTTTTTCAGCTGAAAAACCCTTTGACCTTAAAGGTTTAGCTGATAGACTTGAAAGGGTTTTCCCAAGAATGGTTAAACTTTATGAGAAAGAGGGTTTCATCTGGGTTATGGATAGAATCAAAGTGACGCAAGATGGGGTAGTTGAGGGAACAGGACCGGCTGCTGAAAGGGTTCAAAAGGTGTATCAACAATTTATGCAGGAGATGAAGGGCGGATAGAGGTGTATGGGAAACTCTCCAGCGTTCCAATTATTTAGTGTAAAGCATCTACCAAAGATATTAACCCAACATTTTTAGATGAACCATTCAGGTTCCGCTTTTTTCTCCCTTATCTTTGATAAGGCGCCAAAATCAAAGGGCGATAGAACACTTATCAAATCTCTTGGATCACCTAAATCATTCACATCAATCTTAATCTTTAAAATGTGAGATAGAGCTTTTAAAAGTTCTTTAGCAGCCTCCTTATCTGGAAAATTGCCGGAGGTTTCAGAGAGGAGGCAAAGCCCCTTAAGACCACGCAATTTACACATGCCAACCAAAAGGCCAGCTACACCAAATATGTTAATCGCTAAAACCTCAGCCCCTAA
>JAGTRH010000030.1 GCA_018396795.1 Candidatus Bathyarchaeota archaeon | reverse complement strand
GGGCTGCACTTAGAAACATTGTTCTACCAGAGGATGCTGAGGCAGCTATAGGCATAATGAGGAAATCTCTTGAGGAGGTTGGTATAGATGTTTCATCAAAGAAGTTTGATATCGACATCATAATGGTTGGTAAGCCTAGAAGTGTTCAGGATAAGCTTCGAGCGATACTTAGCATGATTGTCGATATGGAGAAGGAGACTGGTATGGTTAGTAGAGCTGACCTACTTGAGAGGTTAAGCAGCGAATATGGGATATCAAAAAGTGAGGCTGAAAAACTAATTGCACAGATGATACGAGAGAGCACCGCGGATGAGCAAAGAAGTGGCTATCTTAAGAAAACATAAAGCGAAGAAAAGGGTTTAGATCTTGCTAGCTGAGAAATTAAATATTCACCCAGATGTAAAAAGAATTCTCGCAGAAGATGGTATAAAGGAACTTTTCCCGCCACAAGTTGAAGCCATAAAGGCTGGGGCACTGGAAGGAAAAAATCTTTTATTAGCTAGCCCAACAGCTTCAGGTAAAACCCTAGTCGCCGAATTATGTGCACTGAAACATATCATGGAAAGTGATGGTAAAGTTCTATATCTAACTCCGCTAAAGGCCTTAGCTAACGAGAAGTATGAGGAATTTAGGAAGTATGCCACTATAAAGAAGCCTAACGGACGGTATATAAGTGTTGGCATAAGCACAGGCGACTTCGATAGTAGTGATCCATGGCTTGGAAAGTTCGACATCATTGTGACAACCAATGAAAAATGCGATTCGCTCCTAAGACATAAAGCGCCTTGGATAACCGAAATCTCTCTAGTTGTAGCAGATGAGGTACATTTACTCAATGAAGTTGAAAGAGGTCCAACGCTAGAGGTTGTTTTGGCACGGTTGATGCAAATAAACCCAAATATACAAATATTGGCTTTAAGCGCAACTGTTAGAAACTCAGGTGAGATCGGTGAATGGCTTGGTGCAGCGGCTATAACAACTGAATGGAGGCCAGTTAAGCTCCGTGAAGGAATATTACTAAACGATGAGATACAATTTAAAGATGGCGGCTCAATTAAGATAAATCGCACAGTTAAGGATCCCGTAATAAATCTTGTATTGCATAGTGTTAAGCAGGGTGGGCAGGCGCTTATATTTGCATCCTCAAGAAAGAATGCTGTCAGCTTAGCCAAGAAGGCTGCTCCAGAGATAAGTGAACTACTGCCTAAATCCCTTAAGCGCTCCCTTGAAAATCTAGCCGAGAATATTCAATCATCAGGAGAGAGAACTAGACTTGGTGATTTGTTGGCTGAATTAGTAAAATGCGGAGTTGCATTCCACCATGCAGGGCTATCGGGCGTGCATCGTAAAATGATAGAGGATTCATTTCGTGAGGGTAGGATTAAAGCTCTAGTTGCCACACCAACATTAGCCTTCGGTGTTAATCTGCCAGCTAGAATGGTTATTATAAGCGATTATAGACGTTATGAGCCGGGTTATGGCTACTATCCAATTTCTGTCCTCGAGTACAAGCAAATGGTTGGTAGGGCTGGCCGCCCAAAATATGACGATATTGGCGAATCGATCCTTATTGCGAGGACTGATGAAGAACGTGACTATTTAATGACAAGTTTTGTTCTGGCAAAGCCTGAACGAATATGGTCTAAACTTGGCGTTGAGAAGGTTCTCAGAAGTCATGTTTTGGCGACTGTAGCCTCAGAATTCGCTTACTCTGAGCAGGGGGTATACGACTTCTTCGCTAAGACATTATATGCCTATCAATATGATGTTGAGGCGATTAAAGGTACTATAAATAGAATACTTAAGTTTCTGTATGATGAAGGTATGATAAAATATGAAGGCGATTTCATACGCGCAACAGAATTTGGTTCAAGAGTTTCGCAGCTGTACATTGATCCGGTCTCCGCAATAATAGTGCGTGATGCATTTAAGAGAGGGGCGCCGAAGATAACAAATATTAGTTTTCTACACATGATCTCACATACACCGGATATGGCGCCTAGGGTTAGGCCGACATCAAGTGAGATGGGTAGAGTCGCATTATTTATCGATGAGCACAGGGATGAGTTCTTTTTTGATGTTCCCGATGAATGGGCCGATAGAATTGAGTTTGAGGAGTTCCTTAGTGAGGTAAAAACCGCTGTAGTGCTAAACGCTTGGATAGAAGAATATACTGAGGATCAGATAATTGAACATTTTAATGTTGAGCCCGGAGACCTGTATCACTTAACGGAAACTGCAAAGTGGCTCTTATACTCATCGTATGAGTTAGCGAAGCTTCTTGGTCATAAAAGTTTACTGCCGAAGCTAGCGGAGTTAATGGAGAGAGTTGAGAAGGGAGTAAAATCCGAGCTACTACCGCTAGCCAGGCTTGAGAGTATAGGTCGCGTGAGAGCGCGTATACTTTATAACGCTGGATTAAGAACTATTGAAGATTTAAAGAGGGCGCCAATAAGCAAATTAATGGAGCTACCGCTGATCGGACCGAAAGTAGCGAAAAGAATAAAGGAGCAGGTCGGTGGAATAATAAGTCAAGAAGAATGGAGAAAGCTGACTGAAGAAAGAAATCAGCAGGAACAACAACCACTTACAGAATACTACAATCCCAAAACACCTTAATCTCACGCTGACTTTTGTCCTTAAATTTCATGTAACTTAACTATCCGCATGGCGGCTTAACTTTTAACATTTAAACAATGGTAAAGAATAAATGTGTGTTCTTTAAGTCTCTATTATCTTGATGTTAACATCCTAGTGAAATCTTAGAGAATGGAGGCGGTGAAGGATGTCTTTCGATCTGAAAGGGGTTATCATAAACTATAGGATTGGACCAAGAGAACAATATTCTAGAGAATGCATACTTCAGTTTCCAAGAATTAAGTCGCGTGCTGAAGCTAGTCAGCTAATTGGGCGAAGGGTTGCTTGGACTGATGGAAAAAAGAACACTATTGTGGGTGTAATTGTTGCACCACATGGAAATAAAGGTTTAGTAAGGGCTAGGTTTAGAAGGGGATTACCTGGACAGGCATTGGGGACACAAATAAGAATAGTTGGATGATCCCTTTCAAAGAAGAGGTTGCTTTCATGATTATAAAAATTTTATCCCCAAACCCAAACATACAAACAAATGCGCTTATGCGATCATGGTAGGTAATCTTAAATACATGTACTATGGATTTTGTATGGATAGAATATGAGGCTCAGCAAGAAGAAGGTGGTTTTAAGCGTTATTGTCTTGTTGCTGGCTGGAATTTCTATTGTTGGGTGGCTTTTTCTAAGCCAGCAGCCGCAAGAAGGTTTTGGAATCTATCTTGAGAGTAATAAACTGGTAATATCAGATGAAGATATTGTATCGTACAATAAAACTTCTCATGAAATCAAGCTCACTGCAAGAGGGGTTGAGAAGATTAAAGCGCTAAAGGTGCCTATGACGGGCAGTCCTTTTGTGATAAAAATAAATGGCAAAGAAATTTACAACGGGTCATTTTGGGTATCCCTTTCCTCTTTGAGCTATTCAGGGATAGTAATAGATACCCTGAAAATTCAAGATAATACCATAAAGATTGAAAAAGGCTACCCATCTCCAGAGTTCTTTAAAGGCTCGGATCCAAGGAATAACTCTGAAATATTTGACTACTTTCAGAAGAAGGGGAAACTGATTCACTGAACAAGCGCGCGCTTTGTTTCTTTAGAGTTCGATAGGGAGTTATTGGGTTTGGGGTAAAACTTAAATCCATCTCGTCATGATATTTTTATTTAAGCTAGGTGAGCATCTTCCTTACTCCTCTTGCTAATAATCTTGCTACTCTTAATGGCTCTGGAATAGCACCGTGCAACGTGAACTTGTTCAATATTCCTTTCGCCTCTTCTAGGCTCATTCCATAGAATCTTACGTAGACTTCATGTCCTGTATGAAGTTTTATAGCAATTCTTGGTCCATTTTTGTGATACGTCTCGATACGTTTTTCATAGTCTTCTGGGAATAGTTCCATAAAATATTTTTCTAGTCCTGGAGATTCTTCATAAGTTACGCATATAAGTGGAACCTTAATTTCCTCATAAATCCTCTGTAAATCAATTACATTATACCAACTTATTACGCAGCCATTAAGCATTAAGACATTTACGTCATCTCTTTTAAGGGACTTATAAATTTCGATAACTTTCTCCGTTGCATCCATACCGCCGACAGTAACCTTGGAAAAAGTGAAACCGTCCACTATGCCATCGCTTCTAAGAACTACACCAGCAAGGATCGATTTGCTACTTAAACCCTTAATGAAGCTTTCCGATATCCCAAGGGAGCGAAATGCCTTCTTGTGAACATGTAAGCGCAAAACATGCACCTATTTATCTTATTTATTCAAGTGTGAAGTAAACTCGTTTATTCAGTCTACCCTTACTCTCAACTTTTAGGAGTCTTATCTGACCGACCTCCCTAAGGTTTTTGACATGCGTTCCACCATCAGCCTGCTTATCAACTCCGACGATCTCGACAATTCGAAGTTTAGGTATATCCGGTGGGAAAGCCTCAGCCATTTTAACTACCCCTGGGATCTTTAGCGCCTCTTCTTTAGGTAGCTCATACCATAACACCGGAATATCCTGTTTAAAGAGTTCATTGGCTTTCTCAATATATTTCATTATCAAATCTCTATCCAAGTGTTCTAGGCTGAAGTCGAAGCGAACCTTATCTTCTTCTATCTGATTTCCAGTTACAAGTGCGCCGGTTTCATTGCATATTAAAGATGCGAAAACATGCGCAGCTGTATGGCTACGCATAAACTTATACCGTCTATCCCAATCGACAATACAATGAACTCTGTCACCAACCTTTAAGCCTTCCCGATCAACCTCATGTGAAATCTCGTCGCCAAACTTAGCGACATATAGGACATTGAAGAACTCGCCACCCCGTATTATTCTACCTGTATCCCAGAGCTGGCCTCCACCTTTAGGATAAAATATTGTCTGGTCTAGTACAATATATTTGCCATCGGTAACCTTAACAACTATTGCATCGCACTCCTTGAGATAACTATCCTCTAAATATAGAGCCCTGGTCAGAAGCCCTCACCCAAAAAGATATGAACATTAAACATGGATTTATGCTTTATTCAATCAATAAAAAGATTCACTGGCTTTAATCTTTCAGCGTCAACAAGTCCGAAATCAGTAATCTTAAGCTTAGGCACAACTGGTAATGATAGGAACGATAATATCATAAATGGATTCTTCACCTTGCAACCTAGTCTAGTAGCTACCGTTTCTAATGTCACAGTTTTTTCAGCTATTTGACTTGCCTCTGTAGCAGTCATTAAACCAGCGACTGGGAGGGGAAGATCCTCAAGAATTCTTCCGCCATCAACTATAATTAATCCACCATTAATCTCTCTAAGTCTCAAAATGGCCCTGTAAAGGTCTATATCATTTGTGCCAACAGCAATTATGTTATGTGAGTCGTGGGCTACACTAGAAGCTATAGCGCCGCTCTTAAGGCCAAATCCCGTCACAAATCCTTTTCCAACCCTACCCGACGCCTTATGTCTTTCAACAACGCATATCTTTAAAATATCCCTACTTAAATCGGGCTTAACCTCTCCATTAACAATATTCATTTTGCAATGGACTTCCTCGGTGACTATTTGATCCTTAATTAAGCCAATAACCCTCACGTCAACTTTACCGCTCTTTATGCTTGGATGCCTTATACTCAGGTCCTCAAGCCTTATGTTGCCAATGTTTACCGACCCTACAATAGTTTTTTGCGTTCCTGAGTTTTTAACATCAGAACTTAAATAATTACCGTCTTTAGCTACTATATTACCATTTATCAAAACTAACTTGGCCCTAAAATCCTTCAGATCGCTTACAACTACTATGTCAGCAGATTTGCCGGGAGATAAGCTGCCTAGATTTGATAAATTGAAGTATTCAGCCGGCTTTATTGTAACCATCTTTATAGCGTCAACTGGATCTAGCCCTTCCTCCACCGCTCTTCTAAGGCAATAGTCTAAATGGCCCTCACGTATTATGTCGCCAGCGTGCCTATCGTCTGAAACAAGCATAACCCTTTCTGGGCAGCCTCTTGAAACCACCTTTATAACTTTTGATATGGCCTTTGCCGTTGAACCCTCACGGATCATAATCCACATTCCAAGCTTGAGTTTTTCCCTAGCTTCATCCAGGTTTATTATCTCATGGTCGGAGCGTATTCCAGCTAAAACATACGCGCATAATTCATCATCTCTTAAGCCGGGAGCATGTCCGTCAATAATCATTCCACTGCATGATCTTATCTTTTCCAGAATTGTTCTATCCTTATTTATTACACCTTTATAGTTCATAACCTCGCCTAAACCAAGAATTCGATCAAAACTTTTCAGCATATCTATCTCCTTTATTCCTATCTCAGCCCCAGCAGTCTCGAGACTTGTGGAGGGAACGGATGATGGGATCATAAAATAGAATTTCAGCGGGGTCCTCTGAGAGTCCTCTATCATAAATTTTATGCCCTCTATACCCATAACGTTAGCAATTTCATGCGGATCAGCCACAACGCAGCATGTTCCATGTGGAATAACCTCCTTTGCAAACATGCTTGGCGTCATAAATGAGCTCTCAACATGAATGTGCCCGTCAATATACGCTGGCAAAATATATTCAGACGTGAATTCCATAGACTCTTTACTGGACTTAGGCTTAACGCCAACATAAGCTATACGCCCATTTTTAATACCAACGTAACCATTGAAGATACTGCCACAGTAAACATCAACTATTCGCCCATAAAGCATCAGGTCTAAGGGTGAAAGACCAAGACAAGCATCAATAAGGGGTTCCAATCACACCACAAAATACATTAATTTTTAAGTGTAGATTTATCAATTTCGGGTAATTTCTAACTCTACTTTACGTAGTAATACTGTCCAATTCTCTTCTGATATTTATCTAGCCTTGAGTCCTCCTTATTCACTCTTGGCCTCTTGGTATCTGGGTCTCTTCTAAAGGTTATATCCATCTCTTTTAGAAACATATTCATTCCATCAAGCAAACTTATTGGAGATTTCGCTATTCCCTGAACACCCGGTTCACCTGTAAATATCATAAGCCTATCCGCAATAAAGTCTTGGGCGACAATATCATGCTCTACAACGAACGCTGTCACATTTTTGTCCTCAACTACTCTGCGTATCGTCTTAGCCATAGCTAATCTCTCCTCGACATCTAAGTATGCGCTCGGTTCGTCTAGAAGATATACGTCTGCTTCACGTGATAGGCATGCAGCTATCGCAACCTTCTGGAGTTCACCACCGCTAAGTTCACTTACGCTTCTGTCAAATAGGGAGGTTAAATTAAGCGGGTTAATTATTTCAGTCTGATACCAGCTTGACGTAAACTGCTCTTTTGCCGCAATTCTTAGAAGCTCCTCAACTGTCCCACCGTATTCGGTCGATATATACTGGGGTTTATAGCTTACCCTCAGAATGTTCTCTGTTGGGGATAAACCTTGATCTGACTTTTCTATTCCAGCTAGGATTCTAATGAACGTTGTCTTACCAATACCGTTTGGACCAAGTATACCTATTACTTCACCATAATTAGCCTCACCAGCCTCGATCTTAAGTTTAAAGCTGCTGTAAGTTTTGCTCATCTCACCCCACTTTAACATTGGCACAGTGGTTGATGAGCCGGCTAAAGGAGGCTTAACGTGAAATACTATTGGTTCCTTTCTAAAGCGCATATTCTCGTCCGAAATGTATCCGTCAAGGTATATGTTTATTCCAGTTCTGACGCCGTGAACATGCGAGACTATTCCATAAACACCTGGCTTTCCATAAAAGACACATACGTGATCCGAAAGGTAATCAAGTACTGCCAAATCATGCTCAGCCACAACAATTATTTTGTTCTCCTCTTTCAGACTTCTTATAACCTTAGCAGCCTCAAGCCTCTGCTTGACATCCAAATAACTAGACGGCTCATCGAAAAGATATACGTCTGCTTCACGGCATACAGCGGCTGCTATAGCCACCCTCTGTAGTTCACCACCACTCAAAACATCTAGAGTTCTATCCCAAACAACCTTGAGCTGAAGTCTCTCGGAAATCTCGTTCAATCTACCTCTTTCATTAACGTGCTCAAGCACTTCGCCAACTTTACCCCTCACAATACGCGGTATTTTATCCACATACTGTGGCTTATGAACAACTCTAAGGTCTCCATTACTTAGCTTCTGAAAATATGTTTGAAGCGTTGAGCCCCTGAAATATTGTATAATACTGGACCAGTCCGGAGGATTATCATATCTCTCAAGGTTTGGCTTTATCTCACCAGAAAGAATTTTTAGGGCTGTTGACTTTCCAATACCATTCTGTCCGATCAAACCAAGCACGATCCCTGGAGATGGAACTGGCAGACGGAATAATTTGAAGGTATTCGGTCCGAATCGGTGAACGCACTCACTCTTAAGCTCCTCTGGAACATTAACTATTGAAAGCGCTTTAAAAGGGCATTTTTTCACACATATACCGCAGCCAGTGCATAAAATCTCGGATATCACTGGTTTATTATTCTCGAATCTTATGGCCTCAACCTTGCTTCTGACCTGGGGACAAAATCGATAACATGCTCTATCGCATTTTGCTGGTTTGCACTTATCGAGATCAACAACAGCTATCCTAATAGCCTTCTTCCTCCTAAAAACTTAGAAGAAATCATGTAAGTAATAAACTTGCCTGATATAATATTTGAAAAACCAATTGACATTCTAAGGACGTAAACTGAATATTCTATCATTCCATGAGATGAAGAGAAATAGATAGCTGAATTGTCAAATATTTTTATCATGAATTTTGAGAATTTCTCCATAATACAATGTATGCCAATCTCTTCTCGAGTAAATATTCTCAACTAATTCTCCGGGTAGCGTTTGAAGTTTAACAGAATCCTTGTACAGAACCCTGCACTCATAAACAATAGGGCATCCTTCCACAACTGGTGCTTTAACAAATTCGCCATGTTTCCACTTTAAACCAGTTTTCTTAAACTTGTCAACTTCTCTACCTGATGTAATTCCGCAGATCTTACATACTTCGCTCATATCTTCAGTAGGAACATTAACGGTGAATTCACCATTTTCTTCTAAAATTTTATGCGTGTACCTAGTTATCCTAACAGCTATTAAAAATACTGGTTTAGCCCAAATTATTCCCATTAACCCCCACCCTATTGTCATGAGGTTAGGCTTTCCGTCGGATCCAATGGAGCCCAGCAATAAACCCGTCTTCTTCAGAGCACTATAAGTTGCAGGTATGTATTTTTCAAAATTCTCTAGGATACCCATTCTTTTCCTCATCCAACCTTTCTTATTTATAAAGGGGTTCATTTAATGTTATTTAATTAGAAAGTTAATTAAAAATTCATTTAAATTCATCTTTAACATCTATTTTACCATTTTTGAAGACTTATACATTTTTGTTGACATAAAGGTCTAATTTTTTATCTAGGCAAGTTTTTAGGTAAAAATGTAGATCTCGCAAAATGGATACTGCTTTTGATATTCTTAGGGGGTTAAAGTTGAATGGTTCAGTTACCAAAAATATGGGATTTGATTGAGCAGTTTAAATGTAAATGTAGATTGAAAGGTTGGTGGGCGTCAGAACGGGAAGATATTATACATGCCAATGGTGAATATCACAATTTAGTGTGGGCTCGTAAAGTTTACCCAAGAACATTTAGGAGCGTAATCACTAACCAAAATTGCCCGATAAGAGATGGTTCATCTTATAGAATAGTAAACATTTCCTATAGGGCTTGGGTTCTCATAGAGCGCCCTCCAGAAAATGTAATATCGATTGTTACAGCGGATCCCCGCTTGCTAAGAAGTACAGCCATCTACGATTTAAGCGAGGCATACGTAGGTAAACCTTTATGCCTAAAATTAAATGAGACTGGAAGCATCGTCTTCCGGGAATTTGAGAGTTTCTTAGAGACGGAATATAAAATCAACTTTATGAATAAGCTACCGCCACTACCACCAGAGCAGATACCAATGCCGGAAAGAATAAGCCTAAACATTTAGAACTAAATATTAAGACTTTCCTTTCCCACGGTGTTTCTTATCTCGTTCTCTATTAATTTTAAAACATCTTGATACCATGCTTGCCCATTTTCTATAGCGTCTATTGTTGCCTCAAGACTTCTGGTTAAATCCTCCGAGACCAGTGATCCAAAGTTCTTTATTAAGTAGTCGTAGACTGCTTTGCCAAGTTTCGTATTAAATATTGCTCTGTTATTCTCAATTATATACCGTCTTTTAAGCAGTATGTCAATTATCTTAGAGTATGTGCTGGGTCTCCCAATTCCCTTCTCCTTCATTAGCGCTATTAAATCTCCTTCACGGTAGGGTCTAACAGTCGGCTCACGCCTAATTCTTAGGCTCACAACTTTGTACTCGCCTTCTTTAACTTCATCTTCAATCTTAACGGTTGGGTTAACGGCCAAAAAGCCTTGTTCGATAACCTTCACTGTTCTGCTTTGTCTAGTCTCTTCATTATTAATTTTCAAATTAAACTCTTGCACTAAAACTCTCGATTCGCTCATTTGACTGGCAATGAATCTTCTGAAAATCATGTCATACAGTTTTAGGTGATCGGTGCCAATCTTCTGTGGTATTCTCAAAACGCCTGATGATAGATAGAAGCGTAGCTGCTTAACCTTTAAGGGCTTTGTTGGTCTTACACACTCATGTGCACCTACGCTTCTATACTCTCCTGGCTTACATCAACCTGGGTACTTC